>PKTQ01000007.1 GCA_002869085.1 Hyphomicrobiales bacterium
ACCCGGCCATCGCCCGCAGCATCACCGCCGCATCGCGCACATCGCGGGTAAAGGCCCCGGCCTGGTCCAGCGAGGAGGCGAAGGCCACAATGCCCCAGCGCGAACAGCGCCCATAAGTGGGCTTCAGCCCTACCAGCCCGGTGAACGCCGCCGGCTGGCGGATCGAGCCACCGGTGTCGGTGCCGGTCGCCGCCGCGCATAGCCGCGCCGATACCGCCGCCGCCGAACCGCCGCTGGAGCCGCCCGGCACCAGCTCGGTCTCATCGTCCCGGCGCTTCCATGGGTTGATCACATTGCCGTAATAGCTGGTCTCATTGGACGAGCCCATGGCGAACTCGTCCATGTTGAGCTTGCCGAGCATCACCGCGCCGGCCGACCACAGATTGGCGGTCACATGCGATTCGTAACCGGGCGTGAACCCGTCCAGAATATGGCTGCCGGCGGTGGTGAGCACATCCTTGGTGCAGAACAGATCCTTGATGCCAAGCGGCAGGCCTTCCAGCAGGCCACCCTCGCCCTTAGCGAGGCGCGCATCGCTCGCCCGCGCCATCTCAATGGCCCGCTCCCCCGTCACCGTGATAAAGGCATTCAACGCCCCGGCCTCGCCGATCCGATCAAGATAGGCCCGGGTCAGTTCCTCGGAGCTGAAGTCGCCGGCCCGCAGCGCATCGCGGGCGGCGGCCAAAGTGAGTTCGGTAAGCTCGCTCATCCGCCCTACTCCACCACTTTCGGCACCAGGAAATAATTCTCGTCGCTCTCCGGCGCATTGGCGACAATCTGCTCCGGGTAGCCGCCGTCATCGACCACATCGGCGCGCATTTCGCGGCTGTGCTCCACCGCCCCGGTCATCGGCGCCACCCCGGCGGTGTCCACCTGCCCCAATTGTTCGACCCAGTGCAGGATGGAGTTCAGCTCCCCTTCCAGATGAGCCGCTTCCTCATCCGTCACCGCGATGCGGGCCAGATGTGCGATCCGCCTCACTGTCGCCTCGTCTACCGGCATGCTCGAACTCCCGATTGATGATATTGGTGCTGCGCATTAAATCTGCGACCGTGTCTTAACACCGGCCAAACCCGTCGGCAACAGCACAAACGCCCCTGGCCGCGTCAAATCCCGGCAAAAACGGCTTATCCGTCCCGGCGGTTGCACCAAGGCCCCGCCGGTCATCGGCGCGGCAAGACACGGCAAGGCCGCCGCGGCGGCGTGCGAAGCCGGGCCCGTGCCGCCAGGGGCGCGGATAGTCAGGAAATCAGGGCCGAATTCATGCCGTTAGCCGGCTGGCGTCAGGCGGGCGGCATCAAAATCCCATGACCGGACGGCTCCGGAAATTCTCGGTTTAAGCGTTATGAATACACGCTGTAATTGTTATTTGATATATCTATAAATCAGCCCGGCCAATCGAAATATGACAAACTGCCGAAAAATCATGCGTCATTATAACATATTGATAAATACTGGTATTTCATATAGAATGACAACGCTATAAAAAAAAGGGCGGGGCTATAGATCACACTCATAGCGATTGATTGTTATCGAATGGGAGCGGGTCATGGATAAGGACAAATCGTCCGCCAACAAACATGCAGACCCACGCATTGCCGGTGAACTCACCGCCAGTGCCGCCCGCAAACAGCTTCATGACAGCCTTGTTCCCCTGCACCGGCTGGCCGCCAAACATAATTTCACTCATCTGACCCTGCTGCTTGAAGAAGCGATCCGTCAAACCATGAAGAAATAGGCCCGCGCCCCCTTACCCCCTCGCCTCCAACCCCTTTGCCATTGCCGCCGCCCCCCCATCTCCCCCATAGCCGCCCCCTGTCACAAAACTGCAGCAGAAATCTGGTTTACCGGCGGGGTAATGGCTGTTTTGAGGGCAATATGACCAAGACGTCACCGCGCGGGGGGCAATATCGCACGATTTTTCTGTCCGACATTCATCTCGGCACCAGGAACTGCCAGGCCGAGCAACTTCTGGACTTTCTGAAAGTCCATGATGCGGAGAATTATTTTCTGGTCGGCGACATCATCGATTTCTGGCGCATCGGCAAAAAGGCGCGCTGGCCGCAATCCCATAACGATGTGGTGCAGAAACTGCTGCGCAAAGTGCGGCGCGGCGCCCATATCTATTTCATCCCCGGCAATCACGACGAGGCGCTGCGCGCTTATTGCGGCCAGCGATTCGGCGGCATCGAGATCGTCGATCAGGCCTGCCACGAAACCGCCGATGGGCGCAAATTTCTGGTGCTGCATGGCGATACTTTCGACGTGATCGTGCGCTACGCCAAATGGCTCGCCTTTCTGGGCGATTCCGCCTATGAGACCTCGATCGTCATCAACCGCTGGTATAACGGGCTGCGGCGCAAATTGGGCCTGCCCTATTGGTCCCTGTCGGCCTGGCTGAAACTGAAGGTCAAATCGGCGGTCAATTTCCTGGGCGAATATGAACAGGCAGTGGCGGCCGAGGCCAGACGCAACAAGGTCGACGGGGTGATCTGCGGCCATATCCACCATGCGGCGATCTGGGACATTGGCGGCATAGAATATGTCAATACCGGCGACTGGGTCGAAAGCTGCACCGCGGTGGCCGAGACTTTTGACGGAGAGCTGAAAATCATTTGCTGGCAGGAGCGCCAGGCCACCCGGCCTGTCCGGCTCGCGGGGAGCAGCGCGGCGGCGCGCGCCTCTCATGCCCCGCCCGGCAAGGACAATTGCCGCCCAGCCGCCTGAGCCGATGCGCATTCTCACCGCCACTGATGCCTGGCAGCCGCAGATCAATGGCGTGCAGCGCACCTATCAGCGCCTTGAGGCCGAGTTGCGGCAGCTCGGCCATCAGCCCATCATGCTGACCCCAGCGGCGTTTCGCACCCTGCCCTGCCCGACCTATCCTGAAATCCGCCTTGCCCTGCCTGGCTTTGGCCGGGTGCGCGAGGCGATTCGCCGCGCCCGGCCCGATCATGTCCACATCGCCACCGAAGGCCCGATCGGCCTGATGACCCGCGCCGCCTGCACGGGCCGCGCCGTTCCGTTCCCTTCACCACCACCTATCACACCAAATTCCCCGAATATGTCTCGGCCCGCCTGCCTGCGCCGGGCGCTCGACTACAGTTGGCAAAACAGCACCGAGCATTTCCTGGAAAACATCGCCATCGCCAATCCGCGCGCCTTCGGGGCCGGTCAGCGGCGGATCACCGCATAGCTGGCATAACCGCCATGCAGCGCCTCGAAGTGCAGCCTGGCGCCGCTTTGACGCGTGAGATTCTCCAGCACCGGCAGCAAATCGGACCGCGGCGCCACCGAAAACCGCGCCAGCCAGGCATTGAGCGCCCGCCGGAACCAGACCGGAAGACCGTCCTGGATGCCGAAATCAACCACATGTAGGCTGCCGCCCGGTGCGAGTGAGGACAGCGCCCGCTCCAGCACCTCGCGCCATTGCGGGATCATCGACAGGGCATAGGAAATCATGATCCGGTCAAACACCGGCTGGGCGAATACCGCCTCGCCGTCGAAACCGGCCGCATCCGCATGGGCGAGCGTGATGCGCCGGTTCAAATCCTGGCGCCAGATGGCGGCGGCGGCGGTGGACAGCATTTCATCCGATATATCGAAGCCATAAAGCCGCGCCCGCGGATAGGCCCGCGCCGCCCTGATCAGATTGCGCCCGGTGCCGCAGGCCATTTCCAGCACCGCGCCGTCATCCGGAACATCGAGCCCTTGCAGCAGCCGCCCCCGCCCCAGCAGATAGGGCTTGCGGGTCAGATCATAGATATGGCGCTGATAGCGGTAGATCCGGTCCATGGAAGCGGCCTGATCCAGTCCGGCCCCGTGCATCGGCTCAACCCTTCAGCCGGTAAAGATGCACCGCGCCGTAAATCGCCGAGCGGTCGCGACGGGTCAGATCGGCGCAGAATTCGGCATCATAATCCCACCGGCCGAGAATCTCATCCGGAACCCGCCCCGGCAGCAGCCGCGCCTCGGCGGCGGTGCGGAACAGCACCCGCGCCCCCGGCCGCGCCGTGCGGGTGATCTCGGCCCACAGCTCGGTCAGCTCCGCATCGCTCATCCAATCCTGCGCATCCAGCAGCACATAGCGGTCGAGACTGGCCGCACCCATGCCGTTCAGCAGCGCGGTGAACCCGCTGCGGCGCACCTCGACCTTGGCCACCTGACCGGTGAGCTTGGCGAAATGTTGCGGCTGCAGATAGGGCGGCAGCGAGCCCTGGCTGCCGGCATAGCGGCGCCCGAAGGCCTGCCAGGCGAAATAATTCTCCTGCAGCGGAAATCCGCAAGCCAGCCGCTCGAGCCGCCCGCGCAGCACCGCCGTCACATCGCCATTGCCCGACGCGGCCAGCGCCGCATATTGCGCCGGCGGAATGCCCAGCCCATAGAGCGACACCGGCTTGCTGGCCATCCAGCGCACCAGCTTCTTGTCGAACAGCGGCGCGATGCAGCGATCGAAATAGAGCCGCTGCTCCTCCAGGCTGCTGGTGTTTAAAATTTGTTTCAAATTGCGCCCATAGGCGCGCGCCAGCAAATGGCCGCTGCCAATGAAGCGGCCCAGCAGCCCGGCCCGGTAGAGATTGCGGGCGAACAGGCCGATGCGGCGGCGCCCGAGCAGATCGCGCCGGTCCCAATATTGCCGGGTCGGCGCGTCCAGATGCGGGCGCAGATAGTGCTCATAGGCCTGGATATTGGCCCGGCTGTCGGCCTCGCCGAAAAACCGGTAGAAGCTGTCATAATCCGGCAGATACCGCACCGCATGCAACTTCAGCCGGGTCAGCGCCACATGGGCGCTGTTGAGATCGACCGCGGTGATCCGCTTTGGCCGTCCGGTCAGATAGCTGAGCACATTGCACCCGCCCGACGCGATGGTGATCACATGGCTGTCCGCATCCAGTTGCAGAGCTTCCAGGTCGATCTCCGGATCTTCCCAGATCTGCGGATATACCAGCCCCTTGAACATGGCCGTGAAAACCCGTTCCAACAGCCCGCTGCGCGACAGAGCCCGGTTCCGGTGCACCGCCCGGTGAAGACCGTGATTGTTCATCTGCTCATCGCGGCGGCGCCGTCCGATCATCTCATCATCCCCTGATATGAACCCGTGCGGTTCCGACAAGGATTTCCCTGTGC
>PKTQ01000398.1 GCA_002869085.1 Hyphomicrobiales bacterium
AGGCGGCGCTGGCCCTGGCCTATGTGAAGGCCGGTAATAAGGACCGCGCCCGGCACTGGACCCGCCATGCCTGGCATTACAGCCCGATGAGCAAGACCACCGAAAGCCTGATCCTGTCCTCATCTTTGCGCAAATTCCTTGCCCGCGCCGATTTCAAGCTTCGCATGGACCGGATGCTCTATAAGCGCTCCACCTCCAGCGGATTGCGCGCCGCCGAACGCCTGGGACGCAGCTATGTCGCCCTGGCCCAGGCGCGTATCGCGGTGATCAAGCGGCGCAAAAACGCCTCGCGCCTCGTGAACCGGATCAAGGGCCGGCTCGCTTCCGATGCCGGGCTTTTATACAACCGCATCCAGTGGAACCGCCGCGCCGGGCGTCTGAAGCGGGCCCATGCCCTGCTGCTGAAAGCCCCCAAGAGCCACAAGGTGCTGGTCGATCCCATTGAGTGGTGGACCGAGCGCCGCATCGCCGCCCGCCAGGCCATTGCCGCCAAAAACTACCGCACCGCCTATCGCATCGCCTCCTCCCATGGGTTCAGGAGCGGTTTTTTTCGCACCGACGGCGAGTTTCTGGCCGGTTTCATCGCCTTCCGTTATCTGAAGGACAACCGGCGGGCACTGGAGCATTTCAAGGCCCTGCGCGCCAATGCGGATTCTCCCAAACACATCGCCCGGTCCGAATACTGGCTCGGCCGCCTGGCGGCAAAGACTGGCGACGAGGCGCAGGCAAAAGCCCATTTCCAGGCCGCCAGCCTGCACCCATATGTCTATTACGGCCAACTGGCCGCCAATCGCATCGGTCGCACACCTCAGATCTCCTTTTCACGGCCGAAAGCTCCGGGCAAGGATGTACGGAATGCGTTCCGCCGCAATGACCTTGTGCAGGCCATTGCGGTGCTCGGCAAATCCGGCAAGGAGCGTCTGGCCAGCACCTTTTTCTATGCCCTGGCCAGCCGCCTGAAAAGCGCCGGTGAATATCGTCTGATGGCGGAACTGGCCGACGATTTGAAAATGAAATATTGGGTGCTGCGGGCCGGAAAGCTTGGCATGAAGCGCGGGTTTCCGACCGCCTTTTACGCCTATCCGCGCGGCGGCATGCCCAAATTACCGCGCACCCGGCATGTGGAAAAAGCCATGGTTTACGGGCTGATCCGCCAGGAGAGCGAATTCAATGCCGCCGCCAAAAGCCATGCCGGCGCCCGCGGCCTGATGCAGATCATGCCCGGCACCGCCCGCTACATCGCCCGCAGCCACAAGATGAAATATGTCAAGGCTCACCTGACCCGCCGGCCGTCCTATAATGCCCGCCTCGGCACCCTGCATCTGAATGATCTGCTCGAGCGTTTCAACGGCTCCTATATCATGACCATCGCCGCCTATAATGCCGGCAAGGGCAACATCCCCAAATGGAACGATGCGTTTGGTGATCCGCGCCGCGGCGAGATCGACCCGGTGGACTGGGTCGAGCTGATCCCCTTCACCGAGACCCGCAATTACGTCAAGCATGTGCTGGAGAACACTCAGGTCTACCGGGCAAGGTTCGGCGGCACCGGCAATCCGGTGCGGGTGTTCGCCGACCTCCATCGCGGCGGCGGCATCACCTCGATGATCAACAACACCTCAAAATAACCCCCGGGCCCGCCGCCAGGCCGAGACAGCCCAGCGATGATCGCGAGACATGACAAAGCCGGGACCCAGAGCTGGATCCCGGCTTTTTTGATTTCCGGCCCGGTATCAGCCAGGCCGCCAGCGTCTTATTTGCCGCGTTTCGAAAACTCGGTCTCGCCGCCTTCGGACAGGATCTTCGCCTGCTCGATCCAGCCGTCCCGGGCGATGCGGCCCTTGAATGACAATTTGTCATCCACAAAGTCCACATTGTCCTTCGTCCACACCGCGATCTGCGCGAAGTGATAAATGCCGAGCTCATTGAGCTTCGATTCCAGCTTGGGTCCAACGCCTTTGATCAGCTTCAGATCGTCCGCCTCGCCTTCAGCCGCTTTCAGCAGCACCGGCTCCGGGCCGGTGGAGACAAAGGCTGCGGCCTTGGCGGGTTCCGGCTCGGGCTCGGGCTCAGGTTCCGGCGTGGGTTTCGGTTCGGGCTCAGGCTCAGGCTCAGGTTCCGGCTCGGGTTCCGGTTCGGGCTCAGGTTCCGGTTCGGGCTCAGGTTCCGGCTCAGGTTCGGGCTCCGGCTCAGGCGCGGGCTCCGGCTTCGGCGCGGGTTCACTCGTCGCAACCGGCGCTGCTTCGGCCGGGGCCTCTTGGGAGGATTTCTTGCCGCCGGTCAGCCAGTGGCACAATAGGCTGCCGATCAGATATCCGATTACGCCGGCAACCAGCAGCAACAAGATGGTTTGTAATATGAACATGGTCATTCTATCGATCCCCTGTCTATTCCGCTTGCATCCGTTTTATGCGTGCTCATGCCGATTTGCGGCAGAAATACCAGCCCAGGATCAGGCCGATCACCAAAGCCAGCACCACCCATAACAGGTGCTGTTGCAAAAGATACATCATGACATTGTCCTCCCTATGCTGAACGGTTGCCGGCGCGTGGCGCGGCCGGCATCCGTCTCTGTTGGTTTACCATTTGCCGGGCAGCGCGCCAGCTGCCGACAATTCACTCCTCAACGCTCCAGCTTGAACTCGATACGGCGGTTCCTGGCCTTGTCCTCGGCGCTGTCATTACCGCCAATCGGGCTGGTTTCCCCATATCCCTTGCTGCTCATGCGCTCTGCGGCGATCCCCGCCGCGACGAGCGCCTTCTTGACCCGGTCGGCCCGGTCCTGACTGAGGCGCATATTCGAGGCCTCATCGCCATCTGAATCCGTATGGCCGCCGATTTCGATCCGCGCCGCCGGACAGCGCCGCAGCGTATAGGCCACCCGGTCGAGCCGCCCAAGGCCTTCGCGGGTCAGGCTGGCCTTGCCGGTCTCGAAGGTGATGCGGGCCAGCGAGATGATCCGGTTGACCAGTTCCTGGCATTGCTCATATTGCATTTCCGCCCCGGCCGCCTTCACCGAGATATCCGCCGTGCCATCAAAGCCTTCCGGCAGGCCGGATTTCACCAGCGCATCCAATTGCTCGCGCCCCGAAGCAAGATAGGTCTGCCCGCGCAGGGACAGGGTGCGGTCCTTGAGCCGCACCCGCCCATTCTCGATCCGCACCAATTGCTGCAGCGCCAAACGCGCCGCCTTCAGCCAGCCCTTCGGTGCGCCGGCCCCGATCTCGGTCAGGTCTTCTATGCGGGCGCCGGAAAACAGGCGCGCCGTCAATTCAGCCAGCCCGGATCTGGCCTCGGCCGAAGGCACATGGCCGCTGAGGACGATTTCATTGCCGATGCGCCGTGCGGTCCACAGATAGGGCGAAATGGCCGCCGCATCCGCTTTCAGCCCGGCGGCGCTCATGGCCGCCGTTCCCGCATCCCCGGCTCCCTCGGGCTGTTCCAGCTCGATCTTGAACTCGGCGCCGGACGGCGGCTGCGCCGCCCGCAGCTTGTCCAGCACAGCCTTGTCCGGCGCCTCGCCGGCAAGCGTGATGACCTTGTTGGAAATCGTCACCGAGCCCATCTTGAGCTGCTTGAGCTGATCGAGGGCAAAGGCGATCCGGCCCTGCAGATTTTCCGGCTCGCCGGACGCAAGCTCGGTGCGATCGAGGCTGTCGGCACCGGGAAACGCCGCCGCCACCAGCTTGAGAGCCTTGGCGCGCAGCTCTTTTGACGGCAGATAGCCGGTCATATCAAGCCTTTTGCCGTTCCACACCGCGGCCCACTCATAGGGCAGCGCCGCCGGACGGTATATGGCGGGCTTCAGGCTGATTTCATCCGGCACCGGCGCCGTCATCAGGCTGTCATAGGATGGATTGTCCGCCGCCTCGCCTGAAATGGAGATCACATTGTCTTTCAGCGACACCTTGCCCGAGCGCAGCTTTTTCAACTGGTTGATGGCATAGACGATGGTTTCGTCCCAGGCCGCCGGCTCGCCGGAGGCCAGTTTCATCTTGTCGCTGATCTCGGCGCGCGGAAAACGCTCGCGCACCCGCGAGACAATCTCGCCATGGGCGTCAATAGACGGCACATGACCGCTCAGCGTGACCTTGCGGCCCACATGCTCGATCGACCAGACATAGGGCGACATCTGCGGCAGCTCGACCCGGCTGGCCAGAATAAACCCGTCCGGCGCTTCAGGCCCGCCGCGAAACGCCTCGGCGATCTTGTTATAGGAGCTGACATCCGCCGCCTCGCCTTCGATGGTCACCACCGA
This sequence comes from Hyphomicrobiales bacterium, assembly GCA_002869085.1. Taxonomy (GTDB): domain Bacteria; phylum Pseudomonadota; class Alphaproteobacteria; order Rhizobiales; family BM303; genus BM303. The sequence continues at coordinate 4,259 of PKTQ01000398.1, forward strand.
ATCCGATATCTTCACCGCCCCCTTGCCGAGATAGTCCACCGTCTGCAGGGCAAAATCCAACGCCTGTTTCCAGTCCTCCTCCGGGGCGCCGTCCGCCAGTTTCATCGCATCCTTGATCTCCATGTCCCCATAGAGCTTTTTCGACACATCGCGGATATTGGCGCGCATTTCGGTGGACGGCACATGCCCGCCCAGGGTCAGCACCTTGCCGTCCTTGCTCACCGACCAGGTATAGGGTGACACCGGCGGATTGGTCTCCAGCCGGTCATTGACCACGCGCACCCCGTAAATGCGCCGCGCCGCGTCCAGAGCGGCTTGCTTTTCGGCCATGATCGGGGCCTTGCCGGTCAGGCTGACATCGCGGCCCTCGACCGAGATCCTGGCCCAGTCATTGCCAAAAGCGCTATAGACCGTCGATAACCGCGACGATAAATCATTTTCAATGGCCGGGCGGTTGACCACAACCGCAATCAGGGACAGCACGATGGCCATCAGTCCCGTAGCCAGCAATCCGCGGAAAAACATCCTATCTCCCTAACTCATGGACCCGCGGCAGGCTCTGCCGCCGGTCGGCGGAATAATCAGCCTTCACCCTCCCCGCGGTCCATTACCACAACGGTCGGCACGAGGCCGGCCCCCATGGACAGGACGGAGTGGGATAATAATAACCCGGCCCGTAATAGGCCGGCGGACCCCAGGGGCCGGGCCTGGGCGCGCCCCAGGACGGCCCCAGCATCACCGGGGGCACCGGATAAGCAGGTTGCCCGCCAGCCGCTTCCTGCCCGGCTGGCTGTTGAACCTTCGC
>PKTQ01000340.1:0-3716 GCA_002869085.1 Hyphomicrobiales bacterium
GGTGGATGAGGGCAAAAAGCAGATCGGCTCCGGCGTGGTGGCGATTGTCGGGGTCACGGAAGAAGGCAAGGCGGGGATCGCGGTCGGCGTTACCAAGGACCTCACCGGGCGCTATGACGCGGTCGATCTGGTGCGGCTGGGCTCGGCGGCGCTCGGCGGCAAGGGCGGCGGCGGACGGCCCGATATGGCCCAGGCCGGCGGACCGGACGGCGCCAAGGCCGATGCGGCGATCGACAGCATTCTGGACCGCCTGAAGCAGGCTGCGGGCAGCTGAGGCTGGTATTTGAAGGTCAGAGCCCCAGAGTCCCAAAGTCTCTTAGGCTGTTTCAGTCGGTCTGCGGCGCCAGATCCTGAAGGCTGCGGGCTTCCTCATGGTGCTGTTTGGACTGGACCTCGATGAACAGGCGCTTGACCTGGGGAAATTCCGATTTCACCACCATTTCCAACTGAAAGATGCTGCGTTCGACCTGGCCGGCGGATAGTTTGTCCTGAAAATCGAGGCTGAGGGTCAGAAGCACGTCATCGGGACCCATATGCATGCTGCGCAGCTCGTTCAGGTTCTGGACCGTCGGCATGGAATCCACCATATCCTGAATTCTGGTCACCAGATCGTCGGCGGCGGCCTCGCCGATCAGCAGGCCCTTGGTCTCATAGGCCAGGGTTGCCGCGGCGCCGGCCAGAATGATGCCGATCACGATCGAGGCGACCCCGTCCGCCCAGGCCAGGCCGAGCTGGTCGGCGGCAAAAATCCCGACCGCGGCGACGAATAGCCCCAGCATGGCGGCGGTGTCCTCGAACAGCACCGTGAACACGGTCGGATCCTTGCTGGCGCGCAATTCCTCGATCAGGCCGCGCCGGCCGCGGCTCTTGTTGAACTCGTTAAAGGCGACCCACCAGGCGGCGCCCTCGAACAGCATGGCGATGCCGAGCACGATATAGTTGATAATCGGACTGGTCATCGGGTGGGGATGCAGCAGCTTCTGCACTCCTTCATACATGGAGACGCCGGCGCCCACCGCGAAGATCAGGATAGCCACCACGAAGCTCCAGAAATAAATCTCGCGGCCATAGCCGAAAGGGTGGGCGTTGTCGGCGGGGCGGGCGGCGCGGTTCATGCCATAAAGCAGCAGGCCCTGATTGCCGGTATCGACCAGGGAGTGAATGGCCTCGCTGAGCATGGCCGAGGAGCCGGTGAAGGCGGCGGCCACGAATTTGGTGATGGCAATCAGCGTGTTGCCGGCCAGGGCCGCGAAAACGACCTTTTTGGAAGAATGACCCGCCATGAATGTTTACCTGTCCTGTTACTTTTTACGATCGGGAAACAGCCGGATCGGCTCGATATTGTAGCTGAACCGGGTGAATTGCCAGCCAACGGCGCCGCGTTTCAGCACGAAGGTGAAATAGACCCAGCGGCCGGCGGAAGTATAGGCGAGATAAACCACTTTGCGCAGGGAGGTGCCATAGCGCTCGTCCTTGACCCGGTCTATATAGTGCACCGTTTCCCGGGCCGAAAACAGATTGGTCAGATTCTGGCCCAGTTTCTCGATCGCCGCCTTGTCGTAATTCTTCAGGGGATGGTTGAGATTGGCCACCTTGGTGAGATGGGTGAAGAAGTCGCCCATGCGTTTCTGGCGGATCAGGCCGGCCATATTCACCAGATCGAATTCCGGGTCCGGGGTTTCGTTGAGGCCTTTATTCTGGGCAGATGCGGGCAGGGGCGCGAGGCCGGTGAGGGTGAGGATCGCCGCCACGATGAGGGCGCGCGCGCTGGCAAGGGCAAGTGACATGGCTGCATCTCCCGATATATCCGTCCGCAAGTCCAGTCTATGTGACTCGGCTGATCTGGTAAATGTCTGATTCAATGAAGAATATAGCGACGGCGCCAAGGGCGGAAAGCTGGATCGGCCTGGTGGCGGGAAACCGAAAAAGCTGTTGGAGAATCAAGGTGTTCGGGTCTAGTATGAACGCCAAATAACACTGAAGGAGACGGAGCTTTCATCATGCGGATTCCGATATTCGCACCATGCTCCGGAAAAAGAACACTTGCCTGAAACCGATGACAGCAAAACGGGCGGAGATTCCGGACTGCCCGAAGGCGGCATTAGCCTGATCTCGATCGAGGAGGAGATGAAAAACTCCTATCTCGATTATGCGATGAGCGTGATCGTCTCCCGGGCTCTGCCGGATGTCTGCGACGGCCTGAAGCCGGTGCATCGCCGCATTCTCTACGCGATGTATGAGAGCGGCTATGACTGGAACAAGCCCTATCGCAAATCGGCCCGTGTTGTCGGCGAGGTCATGGGTAAATATCATCCCCATGGCGACCAGTCGATCTATGACGCGCTGGTGCGCATGGCGCAGGATTTCTCGCTGCGCCTGCCGCTGCTGGACGGCCAGGGCAATTTCGGCTCCATCGACGGCGACCCGCCCGCCGCCATGCGTTATACCGAAATCCGCAGCGCCAAGCCGGCGCATGCGCTGCTTGAGGATATCGACAAGGACACGGTCGATTTCCGGGCTAACTATGACGATTCGGAGCATGAGCCCACGGTACTGCCGGCGCGGTTCCCCAATCTGCTGGTCAATGGTTCGGGCGGTATCGCGGTCGGCATGGCGACCAATATCCCGCCGCATAATCTTGGCGAGGTGATCGATGCCTGCCTGGCATTGCTGGACAATCCGGAAATCGGCCCGGATGAGCTGAATGAGATCATTCCCGGGCCGGACTTTCCCACCGGCGGGCTGATCGTCGGGCGGGCCGGCATCCGCTCGGCCTATGCCACCGGGCGCGGCTCGGTGGTGATGCGGGCGCGGGTGACCACCGAGACGGTGCGCAAGGACACCGAGGCGCTGATCGTCACGGAGATTCCCTATCAGGTCAACAAATCGGCGATGATCCAGAAAATCGCCGAACTGGTGCGCGACAAGCGCATTGAGGGCATTCGCGATATTCGCGACGAATCCGACCGGCAGGGCATGCGTGTGGTGATCGAGCTGAAGCGCGACGCGGTGGCCGATGTGGTGCTGAACCAGCTGTTCCGCTTCACCCAGCTTCAATCGAGCTTCGGCTGCAACATGGTGGCGCTGAACAGCGGCCGGCCGGAGCTGATGACCCTGAAGCAGATGATCCGGGCCTTCACCGATTTCCGGGAAGTGGTGATCAGCCGACGCACCAAATATCTGCTCAACAAGGCGCGCGAGCGGGCGCATGTGTTGGTGGGCCTGGTGATCGCGGTGGCCAATATCGACGAGGTGATCCGGCTGATCCGCTCGGCGCCCAATCCGGCGACGGCGCGAGAGCAATTGATGGCCCGCGACTGGCCGGCCGGCGATGTGGCGCCGCTGGTGCGGCTGATCGCCGATCCGCGCCATAATGTGTCCGAGGCCGGCACCTATCGGCTTTCGGAGCAGCAGGCGCGGGCGATCCTGGATCTGCGGCTGCAGCGCCTGACCGCGCTCGGGCGCGACGAGATCGGCGACGAGTTGCACAAGCTCGGCGAGCAGATCGCCGATTATCTTGACATTCTGCGCAGCCGCGAACGCATTGTGGCGATCATCCGCGACGAGCTGAACGAGGCCCGCGACGCCTTCGCCACGCCGCGGCTCACCGAGATCATTGATGGCGGCTTCGAATTCGAAGACGAGGATCTGATCCCGCGCGAGGACATGGTGGTGACCGTCAGCCATAAGGGCTATATCAAGCGGGTGCCGCTATC
>PKTQ01000340.1:3728-8774 GCA_002869085.1 Hyphomicrobiales bacterium
GCCGGGCCGGCATGGCCACCCGCGACGAGGATTTCGTGGCGCGGCTGTTCGTGGTCAACACCCATACGCCGGTGCTGTTCTTCTCGTCCACCGGCATGGTCTATATGATGAAGGTGTGGCGTCTGCCCGCCGGCACGCCGCAGTCGCGGGGCAAGGCGCTGGTCAATCTGCTGCCGCTCGGCGAGGGCGAGCGCATCAGCACCATCATGCCGCTGCCCGAGGACGAGGACAGCTGGCAGGATCTGCATGTGATGTTCGCCACCAAGACCGGCAATGTGCGCCGCAACGAAATGTCAGACTTCACCAATATCCGCCAGAACGGCAAGATCGCCATGAAGCTCGACGAGGGCGATCATCTCATCGGCGTGCAGGCCTGCAGCGAACAGGACGACGTGCTGCTGACCACTGCCGACGGCCAGGCGATCCGCTTCGCGGTGACCGATGTGCGGGTGTTCAAGGGGCGCGATTCCACCGGGGTGCGCGGCATCCGGCTGGAGGAGGGCGACAAGACCATCTCGATGGGCATTCTGCGCCATGTGGAGGCCGATCCGGCCGAGCGCGAGCTGTACCTGAAACAGGCCTCGGCGGTGCGGCGCGAGAGCAGGACCGAGCTTCAGGGCGGGGAAATTGATGGCGGCGAGGACATCCAGGCGGCCGAGATGCCGGCGGGCGAAGCGCTGCCGGAGCCGCGTTACGAGGCGCTGAACGCGGCTGAGGAGTTCATCCTGACCACCACGGCCAATGGCTATGGCAAGCGCACCTCGTCATTCGAATATCGCATCACCGGGCGCGGCGGCAAGGGTATCCGCGCCATGGCGGTGTCGGAGCGCAATGGCAAGCTGGTGGCCTCGTTCCCGGTCGAGGACAGCGACCAGATCATGCTGGTTACCGATGCGGGCAAGCTGATCCGCTGTCCGGTGGCGGGCATTTCCATTCTCGGCCGCTCGACGCAGGGGGTGACCATTTTCAACACCGCCGAGGACGAAAAGGTGGTTTCGGTCGAACGCGTCGGCGATGTGGACGAGGATGAGGACGATCACGAGGCGGGCGAGGAAGCCCATGAGGAGGGCGAGGACGCTCCGGCCGGCGCCGGTGGCGAGCCGGCATGATCAGCCTTGATATCTTCGCCGCCTGTCTCGCCGCCTGCATCGTGGCGGTGATCGTGCCGGGGCCGAATGTCACGGTGATCTTCGCCAATTCGCTGCGTCACGGCGCCCGCGACGGGCTGCTGATCGGCGGCGGCCTGGGGCTGGCGCTGGCGCGGCGTTAGGGTCAGAATTTCCGGAACAGGAGTAACAATTATGAGCGATCCCTGCATTATCACGGTGGCGATCACCGGCTCGGTGCCGCAGAAGCGGGACAACCCGGCGGTGCCGGTGACCATAGCCGAGCAGATCGAATCGACCCAAGCGGCTTACGAGGCCGGCGCGGCGCTGGCGCATCTGCATGTGCGCAATGACGATGGCAGCACCACCTCCGATCCGGACCGGTTTCTGGAGCTGAAACAGGGGCTGGAGCGGCATTGCCCCGGCATGATCCTGCAATTTTCCACCGGCGGGCGCTCCGGGGTCGGCGCAGAGCGCGGCATGATGCTGAAGCACCGGCCGGACATGGCGTCCCTGTCCACGGGGTCCTGCAATTTTCCGACCCGGGTTTATGACAATTCACCGCAACTGATCGACAGTCTGGCCGAGACGATGCGCGAATATGACATCAAGCCGGAGATCGAGATCTTCGATTTGTCCATGCTGTATAACGCGGTCGACATGTCGAAAGACGGGCGCATCAAGGGGCCGCTGCATGTGCAATTCGTGCTCAATGTGAAACACGCTTTGCCGGCGCGGCGCGAGATTCTGGAGTTCGAGCTTGGCCAGTTGAAGCAATTGGCGCCGGACGCCACCTGGACCGCCGCCGGCATCGGCCGGTTCCAGCTTGAGGTCAATCACTGGGCGGTGGAGCTGGGCGGCCATTGCCGCACCGGGCTCGAGGACAATATCCGCCTCGACCGCGATCATCTGGCCCCGTCCAATGCGGCGCTGGTGGCGCGCACGGCGGAGCTATGCGCCGAATATGACCGCCATCCGGCCAGTTGCGCCGAAGCGCGGCGCATTCTGGGGCTGCGGGCGGCCTGAGGCCGGGAAATCCGGGCTGACATCTTGCGGGAACGGGTTTTCTTGGCTAGGAATGCCAGCATGACACGCATCGCACTCTATCCCGGCAGTTTCGATCCGCTGACCAACGGGCATCTCGACATCATTTCGCGGGCCTGCCGGCTGGCCGACCGGCTGGTGATCGCTGTGGGCGCCCATCATGAAAAAAGCGCGTTTTTGAGCGCCGAGAAGCGCAAGGCGCTGATCGCGGCGGAAATCGCAAATATTGCCGACAATATCGACGTGGCGGTGTTTGACGGGCTGGTGGTGGACGCGGCGCGCGATCTGGGCGCGAGCCTGCTGGTGCGCGGGCTGCGTAATGGCTCGGATTTCGATTATGAAATGCAGATGGCGGGTATGAACCAGGCCATGGCGCCGGATGTGGAAACGGTGTTCCTGGCCGCGGCGCCGTCGATCAATTATTTGTCATCCTCGCTGGTGCGCCAGATCGCCGCCATGGGCGGGGATATCTCGTCCTTCGTGCCGGCGCAAATCGCCGAGGCGGTCAGGGACAGGATCGGACGGGCCGGATAATCTGCCCCGGCGGCGAGCACTTTTTTTGAAAATTACAGGGGAACATCATGATGCGGAGCTTGAGATGGGCGCTCATTCTCGCCACCGGCCTATTGGCCGGCTGCCTGAACGGGAAGACCGACAAGACGGTCACGGAGAGCGAGAGCGCCAAACCCGGCACACAGAGCGAGATGTCCGGCCCCGGAGCTGAGACTGCCGAGGCCGAGAACACATTGCTGCTTGACCTGAAATCGGGCCAGGTGGTGATCAGGCTGCGGCCGGATCTTGCTCCTGAACATGTGAAGCGGATCAAGAAGCTGACCCGCGAGGGCTTTTATAACGGCCATAAATTCCACCGGGTGATCCCCGGCTTCATGGCGCAGACCGGCGATCCCACCGGCACCGGCGCCGGCGGTTCGGATTATCACGATCTGAAAGCTGAGTTCACCAACAAGGCCAAATTCGAGCGGGGAACGCTCGGCATGGCACGCTCCTCGCATCCCGATAGCGCCAACAGCCAGTTCTTCATCTGCTTCAAGGCCTCGCCGTGGCTGAACCGCAAATACACCATTGTCGGCCAGGTGGTCAAAGGCATGGAATTCGTCGACAAGATCAAAAAGGGCGATCCGGAATCCGGCGAAGTGCCCGGCAAGCCCGATATCATCGTCAAAATGCAGATGGCCGCAGACGCCAAATAATTTCAACTCAAAACAGACAGGACTACATTATGAGCGACTATAAAGATCCCGAAAACACGCTGATCATCGACATGACCCATGGGCGGGTGGTGATCGAGATGCGCCCCGACCTTGCCCCGGGGCATGTGGAGCACATCAAGAAACTGGCCCGTGAAGGCTTTTATGACGGCATCGTGTTTCACCGGGTGATCGAGGGCTTCATGGCCCAGACCGGCTGCCCGCATGGCACCGGCACCGGCGGCTCGTCCTATCCGGACCTGCAGGCCGAGTTCAATGACGAGCCGCATGTGCGCGGCGTGTGCTCGATGGCGCGGGCCCAGTCGCCCAATTCGGCCAACAGCCAGTTCTTCATCGTGTTCGACGATGCCCGCTTCCTCGACCGGCAATATACGGTGTGGGGCAAGGTGATCGAAGGCATGGAAAATGTGGACAAGATCAAACGCGGCGAGCCGGTGAGCAATCCGGATTCCATGCAGTCGGTGAAGGTGGCAGCGGATATCGCCTGATACCACGCCGCGCCGGCACCGCCTGTCGGGCGGGTTCGGGCTTTGAGTCCGAAATTGCCGGCATCTGATAGTTATTACAGAGTGTTGCCTTCTGGTCCGGTTTTGGGTGATCAGCGGCATTGAGTTCGAGGTCGCGGCTGTGCGTGTCGATGAATTTGACTTCGATCTGCCGGAAGATCGCATCGCCCTGCGCCCGGCGCCGGAGCGCGACGGGGCGCGGTTGCTGCATGTGGGCGGGGGCGGGGCGCTCGCCGACCGGATGATCCGCGATCTGCCTTCCATGCTCAGGCGCGGCGATGTGCTGGTGCTCAACGATACCTGCGTTATCCCGGCGGCGCTCACCGGCACCCGGACCCGCGCCGGCTCGGTCGCCAAAATCTCGGTCAATCTGCACAAGCGCCTCAGCCGCGCCCGCTGGGCGGCTTTCGCCAAACCGGCCAAGCGGCTTCAAGTCGGCGATGAGATCGTGTTCGGCAAGGGCAAAAATGCCTGCGTGCTGGGGGCGCTCGACGCCACGGTGAAATCGAAGGGCGAGGGCGGCGAGGTGGAACTGGCCTTCGATCTGGCCGGGCTCGATCTCGACAATGCGATCCAGGCGCGCGGCTCGATGCCGCTGCCGCCCTATATCGCCTCAAAGCGCCCGGCGGATCTGCAGGACCTTATCGACTATCAGACCGTGTTTGCGCGCAAGGACGGGGCGGTGGCGGCGCCGACGGCGGGGCTGCATTTCACCGATCAATTGCTGGCTGAGCTTGATGCGGCCGGCATTGCGCGCCATTTCGTGACCCTGCACGTGGGGGCGGGCACCTTTCTGCCGGTGAAGGCGGAGGATACCGCCGATCATCGCATGCACGGGGAATGGGGCGAGGTGAGCACGGAGACCGCTGAGGCGCTCAATGCGGCGCGGGCGGCGGGGGGACGCATCATCTGCGTCGGCACCACATCATTGCGGCTGCTGGAAAGCGCGGTGGATGATGAGGGGCGCATCAGGCCTTATACGGGCGAGACCGATATTTTCATCACCCCCGGCACACCGATCCGCGCCTGCGATTTGCTGCTGACCAATTTCCACCTGCCGCGCTCGACCCTGTTCATGCTGGTGTCGGCCTTTGCCGGGCTGGAGCCGATGCGCGCGGCCTATGCCCATGCCATCGCCCAAGGATATCGGTTTTATTCTTA
>PKTQ01000325.1 GCA_002869085.1 Hyphomicrobiales bacterium
CCCAGCTGGCCCCGAACCAGCACCATCCCTTTAGAAACAGAGGGGCCTATCCACGAACCTATGGGAACAATGATAGAATGCCATGAACATCAGCCCTGAATAGCAAACACATGACAGAGATAATTCTTACAAAATCAGATTTCCTGGATTACCAGCATTGCGCCAAATCTCTCTGGCTCAAGAAACATAAGCCAAATGCCGTCAGCTGGCCTGCACCAAACCTTTTTGACCGGATGCTGATGCAGGATGGTTATCGGGTAGAAGCGATTGTCAAAGAGCTGATTGCGGATTGGCCTGATGTTGAAGCCTGCGCCTTCCAGTCCGTGTTCCAGAGTTCAGATGGCCTCTATGCGCGTGCCGACCTTGTGCGCACTCACGCTGATGGTGAAATCGACCTCTTCGAAATTAAGGCCTCAACATCCCTGCGTAGCTCCACAGGAAGCGACCATGTCGATGATGCAACCTTCCAAACCCTAGTTTCGGAACGCGCTGGTCATCAGGTCAGGGCGATACACGTTATCCATGTCAACAAAGACTATGTTCGCAGCGGCAAGGTCAATCCCACAGAGCTTCTCACAATCGTGGATGTGACAGAAGACGTGCGCACCCGCCTGGCAAACATAGAGGACCATGTGGATGCCGCATTGGAATGGATCTCACAGGACACAATTGATGAAAACGGTTGCTCGTGCCTGTTGATCGGCAATCGGGCAAATCAATGCGCATCGTTTGACTATTTCAACCCGGATGTGCCAGATCGCTCCGTCTATCTGTTGCCACGTATCTCAAAGCAGAAGCTCCAGACATTCGTTGATGAACGCCGGTTGGACCTGGCCGATATCAACACCTCGGAAGTGAGCAAACTCCAGGCTCCTGTCCTTATAGCTGCCCAGTCAGGAAGGCCTGTCATAAACAAGGATCGGATACAGGAATTCTTGGATTCGCTTCAATGGCCGCTTTATTTCTATGATTATGAGACTTTTGCATCGGCAATCCCGATTGCGGACGGCCTCAAGCCGCAGCAACAGATGCCGGTACAGTACTCCCTTCATCGCCTTAGCAAAGACGGCGAACTAACTCATAGCGAGTTCCTGTCAGATCGGCCCGGTATGCAGCATGACCTGGTTGAAAATCTCAGCTGTGATATTGGCCCCATCGGCAATCTCATATCCTGGAACAAGAAATTTGAAATGACCTGCAACAAGGCGATGGCTGAGTTGCTTCCAGAGCACAGCGCATTTCTCACTGATCTGAATGAACGAACGGCAGACTTGATGGATGTGTTCAAGGAAGACTATGTCGACATCGCCTTCAAGGGTTCAACCTCAATCAAGAAGGTGCTGCCAGTGGTCTGCCCGCACCTTCACTATAGCGAAGATGCTGTTCATGATGGGGCTGGCGCCATGGCGGCCTGGCTGGAAATGATTGAAAAAATTGATCGGGCTGAGAAGGACCGGCTGGGAGCTGAGCTGCGTTCCTACTGCGAACTCGACACTTTGGCTATGGTCGAAATCTACAGATTCCTACGAGATGTTATTGCAGGACAATGACAGAAGATTCTGCTGATCTTTCCCTCAACGCGAACATTAAAACCGTCTACTTACTGGATAAATGCTGCTGGTTTTTGCACCTGGTTCGGATGAAATTGAATCGCAAATGCTGTTCTTATCCCTTCCGACAACGAGGACATTCGGCCCTCAGCTGCCGTTCCGATGTTTCCAAATGAATGACCGCAAAGCGCCCCCGGAACGGTCGTTTCGACTCTATCTCAGCAAACCCAAAACTGACGCTCTGAAGTTGAGCTTCTATGAATCGTCACTCGTGTTGAATGACCACGATTGGCAAATTCAAGGCCTTACCGGCTTGCAAGAAAAAAGTCAGCCTTCGTGCTAGCAGAGGGCCTATCGTAAATATCCCTATCCGCATTCTAGCGCGTTTGACAGCGTCAACTGGTGCAATCCATTTTTGTCCTGTATCGCAACGAATAATCCCTCAATACCGGAAATGACGAATAAGAATCCTGCCAAATTGTGAGAAGACTTTTGAAAAACACTCCGAAATGAACGAATGTCCCTAGGAGACGGGCGTGGGAAATTCTCCGGGTGTGTATGCCATTCACCCACGTAGTGCAGCCCTTCTTGGAAAGACTTTTTGATGGCGCATTGAGCATAGAGACTGTTTGGAAAAAACGAGAAACGGCTGCGCTGGTCAAAAAACGAAGGGCCTGTTGCCTTCTCAACGGAAATGACAGTTCCGGATATTTTTGCAAATAGGAGACCGCCAGCCTCGGAGTCGGAGTTCGACAGCTGTCGATAGCGTTGGAAATGATCCAAGACTCCCTGTTCAATCCGCAGCGTTTGATGGCCATGGTCAAGTGAAAACTCGAGCGCACTCATGGCCACTGATACCTGTAAATAGATTGCGCGCTGTCGGGTTCCCCAAAGCGGGTTTTCCATTCGTCCGATATCTTCCCCCCAATGTTCTGTATTTCCGCAGCGCTCTGAATAAAGACGCAATAGGTCTTCGAAGGTAGTCCGAAATTGAGATACTCCAACACAAGCTCTGAACTCATGGCTTGCGCGTAAGCGAGGCTCACCGCACCGTATGGCGCAAACTGGCCTCCGCAAGCGGGAATGGGTACTTCCTGGTTTGCGTCCCAAGTGAGTACGGGAAACTTAGGATCGCCAGTGGAAGAAAATCCCTCTACCAAAATCCCGTCATTACCCTCAAACAACACCGCGTGCGCTGCGAGGGCATGCGTCTCAAGCCAACTGAATACGATGGGTTTGGCGAGGTCGCCCGATTGCTGCATCCTTGCGATTGCCGCCTCCAAGTTCCAGTCACCTGTTGTTGAGATGGCAATGTCACAGGATTCGAAAAGTTGATGGTGTTCACTGTTCTGAGCGGAGAAAAACTCACTCCTTGCCACACAACCTTCGATGTGCGGCAGACGTCGATTAAGTTCCTCACAGAGGCCTTCCGCCTTGTTGTATCCTACGTAGGTTGAGCCAAGAGCATGACGAGATAGATTTTCCCATCCTAGGTGATCAGGGTCGAAAATGGTGATCTTTCCCACTCCGGCCTGCGCCAGCAGAACGGCAATCCCCGATCCCAACGATCCCGCGCCAAGCATAAGAACATGAGATGCCGCCAGTTTATCCAAGGCAACGTTGTGATCACGTCCATGGATCCAGTTTCGGTCAGCGCGTCTGGTCCTGTGCTTGCGATAATGTGCTCCCGGTCCCCACGTGCGGAGAACGCGAACTCTTTCGGGAAGTTTGCCCGGCCGAAAACCAGCTGGGACAGTATCTATCTTCCTGCCTCCGCGATCGACTCTCGGCCTACGGTTGATGGAAAGGGCCACGATGCCGGCCCCACTTGAGCTGTTGGAAACTAAGACGATAAATGCCGGGACAAACTCGCGATCTTCACCCGATCGCAATTCGAGCAACTCAGAAGCTGTGCGCCACAATTCAGGAGATTCGTTAGCGAGGAGCCGAATTAGGTCGACAACAGATTGTGGATACGGAGGAATAAGTGGGCTGCTTACGCGAAGGAAAAGAGCGCGATCCATCAGGTCCAGATCGATCTTCTCTTCTGGATATCGGTGCTTTAGCCAATTCTCGACTTTTTCCTTCGTTTCCCCGATTACTATTCCCGTATCGGAGTGACCAAGGAATACGATGCTACTGTTTTCTCTCGGGTTGAGTATCGATACAATCTTAGCTGCGGATTCATCAACGGCCCAATCCCAATAGCTGACAAACTCTCGCGAAAACTCGCCCGCTAGATCGCCTGTAAGAATATCCGATCGGTATTCGCTATATCGCTGCAAAATGTAGCGAACGAGATTGATCGGCGCATTCGCATCTACCGGAATACCTTCATTTTCGAGGCATATAACGCCATCGACTTCGACATGCGGCCAAACGAGGTGTTTTGAGGCGTCAGGTAGCGCTACGCGAGGTAGACAATTGGGAAACTCGACAGGCAGCAGAAGTCGAACATCCTCTACCTCGCTATCGCCCCGATTATCGGATAGCTCCCACCCCATTTCAATTCTTCGGCGAGGATACGCTTTCCGCAGTTCCGTAGCCGGAAGAAATCGGATTTGGCTAAACTCTGAGAGGAGATACTCCTCGACAATTTGAAAGGCGGTTAATCCAGACAACTAGACCAATCCATATCGTCCGCCGCCACGCCGATTTACCGCTGATGCAGGAGCTGATGCCGACCCGAGGATCTTGGCTGACGATCCATTCCCCCCTGAACCATTGCCTGACCCGTCACCATCAGAACCATCATCCCGATCAGAGAAATAGGTCGTGGCGAAAACCTTGTCCCATGTCTTCAAAGCCTTCTTCCTGGTGCAGTCGCTTTCATCCAGGACGGCCAGATGTTCAAGCGACTCCCGAAGACGTTCCCGAATGAACTTTGCTCTCCCATCATCGGGGCCTTTTGTGAGCTTTTCACCGGCCAGGACTGGGTGCCAAATCTCCAAGGATACGTCCAATTGGTCGCGAATAGCCTTCATCGTTTCCCGAAGAGCCGAGTCATCGCGATTAGCATCACCACGATAGTGATCCGCAACGAGTTTGGAAATCATAAAGCCTGACGCGATGCTGCTACGCCAGCTATTGCGACTACGAGCAAACGTCTTGACGTATTTTACAATCCGCCGAAGTTGCGCTTTCTTATCATCAAGACTTTTGTCTTTGATTTCGTCCTTAAACCATTTCGTTACTGCGCGCGCGTCGCTTCGTTTCCATTCGGAACTCGCCAACTCATAGTAGGGCTCGGCAAGCTCGTTGCCATTCTCATCATGCTTTACTTCTCGATAAACAGGCAGGTCGACGTGATAACCGTCATTAACGTATTCCACACGTACGCAGTTCTTGAGCACCTTCGGCTCGGCTTTCAGCGTGCCTGTGCTAACCGCACCACGTACCATTTCTTTCGCGTCTGCAGGTGTTTTGTCTCCACCTTTCGGTCCCTTAAGGTCTTCCTTCGAGAAATACACGCCATCATCGATGTCATAGTCTTTCTCACTATGCTGGACCATGGTCCACATCGCGTAAGATCCTTGGGAAGCCTCAAACAATGTTGCGGGATCCTCGTTCTTTTCAAGCCCGCTTTTCAGTCGATCGCGATTGGCATTGCGTCGCTTCCGCATTTCGGTTCGTTCAGCGTCGGGAAGCTGGACTTTATCGCCGTAGTAGGCTCGTACGTCGTCGTCACAGTTATACATTGTCAGCCTCTTGAAGGATCGGTTTGGTATTCATGAAGAAGTCGTCCATTCTTTTTCCCAGAGGATTGCTCGGATCGCCGAATTTGCTCATGGCTTCAGACACATCGGTCAAAGCCTGCCGCTTCAGCGCCGACAGTCCTTCACGGGACGTTTCGTCAAGCGAGAGATATGGCAAGAGCGCTTCGTTGATACAGCCGCTCGGGAATCGATCTACGGATACTTCTCGGTCTTTGATCTGCCCCGCAATCATCCGGGCAATATTATCGTAGGCATATTCTTGGGCTGCGATCGATGTCTTGGCCGCCTTGGAGCCGAATTCCCATTCAGCCAATCCCCAATCGACATTACCTTTATCGATAAATTCTCCTTCTGGAGCGGGCGATGTGCCGAGGCAAAAGACTTCTATCCGGTCGCCTGGCTCCGTGCAAAGGAGTGCGTCGGTCAGGCCGACAAGTACCGGGTTGTTGGCCCAGAGCCCGCCGTCGACAAATACATGATGTTCGTCGTCGTCTGGATTATCGATCGCTGTAAGCGAGCGGTAAACTGGGGCTGCAGTTGAGGCCAAGCAGACATCAACCAGACGATAATTGTCATCGCGGTGTTTGCTGTTGGCGAGATGCGGCGTTTTGAAAACCCATGATCGCAGTCGTGACATTTCGACCGCCGGGATAGCAAGTGCGATGCCACGGTCGCGCCAAATGTCACCGATTGTGTCGTCCTTGAGTTCTGCGGAAAGTGCGTCCGCCAAAGCAATCCGGCCCATTGCTACGACTCTTGAGCGGCGGATAAGCTGCCCAAATAACCTGAGTTTGGATTTCGGCATTCTTTCGGGAAAAATTTTGACCCCGTTCTCTTCATACAGAGCGATTATATGATCGAGGGGAACATTTTTTGCCAATGCACAGGCCAGAATCGCGCCAGTACTCGTACCGGCGATTAGGTCAAACGAGGCGCCAAGATCTATGCCTGCAATTCCTCGTTTTCTGCTGTAAGCTGACGCCAATGCCTTGAGATAGGTCGCAGAATAGATCCCACGCATACCGCCGCCGTCTATACATAGTACTCTATAAATGCGTTTATCTAATTTATCACCGATCATTTCTCCACCATAATTTAACTTTAACTTCATAACAAGTTTTGTTCATGTAATGTTCATATTCTTTTGGTGGATAAACAGGGAATTTGCGAATTCTCACTCACTTCTGGCCATTAGGCATTACACTCCCTTCCCGCTTCCAAAAGGATGGAATGGCAAGGGCGCACGGTAGCAACTCTAACCGCTAACATTAATCAAGTAACAGTGCCGCCCTAGTCTAATCGCGCGCAATTGGTCGCGATAGCCAGGTTGCTTCCTGAAAGCCGCCAGTCCCCCTTCGGCCCCGTTTCGGTCATTCGTTTTAAATGCGGCGAATGGCAGCTCCCCGCCCATACTAGCCTTTCAACAGAGCACTCTGGATGGCGGCTCTGGGTCAACAGTACGCATTCTGACACCGGATTTTTCGTCCGATAACCGGTTGTTTGCAGACACTTGACCTTCCAGTAAGGGGAACACCCATATTATTCAATAAGATAATATGAATGCTGGAGGTTGACATGAGTGGCAAAGGCTACGAAGAACTTACATATTCAACGGGCATAAATCCCAATCCGGTGTACAGAGAAATGTCAATCCGCGCATTGGGAATGAGCCTCGGAATATTTCTCTCTATAACCTATATCCTATGCATTAGCTTCGATCTTCTTTTCCCAAAATTTGCCATGTATCCGGTATGGATAAAGCTGCTGCCCGGCTTCAAGTGGATTAGCTGGCAGAGTTTCTTTCTCGGTCTGATCGAGACCTTCGTCTATGGCTGGTATGCCGCTGTCATTTTTGTGCCATTGCATAATTTTTTCCAGCGAAAGAGGTAGGATAAAGCAGCTGACTAGTGAGCTAATCCGGATATGACATATACGAAATGGTAAAAACCCAGAAACTGATATTCTTTGTGTTCATGTTCGTTGCCATGATTGCAGGCATCACCCTGTATCTATCTGCAAGCGGGAGTTTGTTATCATTCATGGACAGTGCAGAACTGTCGCAGCGCATTCAGCAGATTGGCCTATGGGGACCGTTTGCCGTCATTATTCTTCTTGCAGTCGCTATCATTTTCAGCCCCATCCCCAGTGCACCTATCGCGCTTGCTGCTGGCGCGGCTTATGGCCATCTATGGGGCACAATCATTGTTCTTATTGGTGCTGAACTCGGGGCCGTTACGGCATTTGGTATTGCACGTTTTCTTGGTTACGATCATATGAAACGATGGTTTGGTGATCGGCTTAATGTTGGCTTCTGGAGTTCTCAGGCATGGCTGATGGGAATAGTCATGGTGTCACGACTTCTTCCTTTCATTTCATTTGATTTGGTGAGTTATGCAGCAGGGCTCACGCCTCTTAAGTTCTGGCGCTTTGCCATTGCCACATTTGCAGGAATACTACCTTCAAGCTTCATCTTGGCTCATTTTGGTGGTGAATTACTGTCTACTGACCCTCAACATACTGCAATTGCAATCGCTGTGATCAGTATTTTGGGCATTCTGACTTTTGGCATGCAGAAGTGGCCCAGAAGGTTCGCTGCAGGTGAGCTCACTAAGGGTGACGGTAATTCTTGTAAAATTGAAGTAAGAATAAAAAAAGAGATGATAGTTGATTTATATTCGCCTGATTGGCGACTCGTGTATACACTCAAAATGATGAACTATAATTGTTTTTGGAGAGACAAATGTTATCATTCCATATTTTTGCATGTCTCTCAGCGCTTTTATTACGGTAGAGGTGTTTAGAGCCAAATAATCGGCGATATCTTTACGATTCATTGGCAAGTGAATTCGGAAGCCGCCTTTGCATATTGCTCCTATGCGGTGTGTGATTTCTGACAAGAAATGACAGATCTTTTCTTCACTGGAGTAGAAGCCGAGACTCACTTGATTTCGATTGCTGCGCTCTAGCTGAGTTTGTATGAGATATTGCAATTCACTGATTGCGTTTGGTGCCATCGTGGGAGAGCTCGTCAAGCTCTGCATTGAAACCCAAGTGAGGGTAGATTGACTCAGAGTCTCCACTCTGTAGTCGTCTGCGGTCAAATCACCGATAGAAAAAATCACATCACCTGGCGTGAAATAATTGATGATTTGCCGTCGCCCATCATCAAGTATGGCTGACTGGGCGACCGCACCCTCCACGACTATTAGTATATGGTCATCTCTATTGATGTCTCGGCCAATAGACTGACCTCGTTCAAATGAGATGATTTCCTTTAAGGGGCTCAGGCCTGTGACATTAACACGGGGGACGTCATGCTTAAAATTGCACTTGTTGTCCCCGCACAATCGACAGTCACTCGGGTGCAGCCCTTGGCCCGCAACGGGGTGGTTGAGGCGGTTCAGCATGATTATCCGCGCCTAATACGGATGCTTTGATCATCTATGGGGGGATGTCTCACGAAATGCTCCCTATAGTGTTGGGTTGATCCACATCACCTAGATCTATCGTTGCAGCGGGGGCTTGTTGCAGCAGTGAGGAGCATGGCTCATATTGTCTCTGGCATTCCTCTCTTTGAAATGATCGAGATCACGTTTGCAGCGTACCCAGAAACCGCTCAGAAGCGGATAACCCAATGCATCGAGCTTTTCTTCCAGTGTGACGAGTTGGGTTTTCAGCAGATCATAAGAAACCACGACCTTACCGGTTCTATGATCGGGTTTGACCTCGTACACTCCATCCAGTTTCATCAGGCCATCAGTGATGAGTTTTTCACAACTACTGCATTTGATGTCAGTGACACTGATTGTCTGTCGAACCTGATATCCAGAATTTGTTCCTGCCATGATCGCCTCTTGCTTCTTTGTGCGCCGGACTGAAGAGCGCATCGCTATGATCCGCTCCTACTCCGGTAAATAGACATATATAACAGCTACATATTCCAGCAGGGGGAAGGTCAAGAGGCCTCCACTCACATATAAGTGAGTGCTGGTCTGCCGTCAAAAGCGCATTTATTGTTCAGCTCTTTTGGCCAGTCGTGCCTGGGAGATGGCTGATTTCAACGCATTGTATCCCGCAGCACCACGGATTACCTGGTCGCCGATGACGAAGGCCGGCGTACCGTTGATATTTAGGGCCTCGGCCAGTTTATAATTTCGTCCGATAATCTTATTGACCCCCTCGACGCCACTTTCCATTTCCGCTTTGAGTTTTTCCACATCAAGACCGATTGACGATGCTATCGAGAAAATCCGTTTTGCATTCAAGGCTCCTTTGGATTCCATCAAGGCATTGCTGAATTTTGCATATTGACCCATTGCTTTTGCTGCAAGTGCTGCTCTGGCGGCAAGTACGGAACCCTGGCCCAGGATTGGGAATTCCTTGTAGACATAACGGATATTCTTGTCTTCTTTAAGCAGGCGCAGGATGGTCGGATGCACCTTCTTGCAAAAACCGCATTGGTAATCGAAAAACTCAACCAGGGTGATATCTCCCTTGGGATTTCCATCGATAGGATCGTCCTTATGCCGGAAGATATCCGTAGCCATCTTCGTTATGGCGTCTTTGGCCGCACTTGACTTGGCAGCCTCGGCTCTGGCTTCAAGGCTTCGAAGAGCTTCAAGAATAATTTCCGGTCTCTCCCGAATTGTCCTGATCACCAGTTCGCGGACGGCTTTTTCATCCAAGGCTTCGCCAGCTTTCTTGGCGGTGGCGGGCACGGATAACACGGACAATCCTGAGCCCAAAATCAGACAACTCGCTATCAGAAAAATCTTCAATTTGTTTGTTCGCATGGGTCATATCTCCCGTTCATGCATTTATGTTTAAAGTCATGTCCATCTTGGACGGTTATGGGCTGAAACGATCATCAGGATTTGGAAGCAATCCTCAGTTCGCCATCCCGGCGATAGATATCGCCGCGGAACTGCACGGTCCCATCGGGTTTTGCCCAAGCCGTGATATAGTCGAAATAGACGGGCACCGGTTTGTTCAAGGTCACGGTTTTGGATTTACCGGCCCGGACGGTTGCCTGTATGCGTTCGCTCGTCCAGCCTGCCGTATCCTTCAACAGCCAATCGGCCAGCTTGAATACATCCTTCACCCGCACGCAGCCCGAGCTATAGGCCCGTGTCTGCCGCGACAGAAGGCTCTGGACCGGAGTGTCATGCAAATAAATGGCGTGAAGGTTGGGCATATTGAGGCGCAACATGCCAAGAGCATTGTTCACTCCCGGCTCCTGTCTGAACTTCAGAGATGCGGCTGAAGGAGAATTCCAATTGATCAATGCTGGATTCAGTGGTCGCCCGCCCCATTTGCGGTATATTCTCAGGCGCATCTTCCGCAGCACATTCTCACCCCTCCTGATGCGAGGTAGAAGGTCTTTCACAACAATGCTGCGCGGCACATGCCAATAAGGATAGAAATTGGCCTGGGTGATATTGGCCTTGATGATATTGGTCTGGCGGGAGGCTCGTCCCACAACAACATTATGACGCGCTTTGACGTTTCCGTTCTCTACAATTTCCACCCGGTAGTCCGGAATATTGACCATGACGAACCGGGATGGCAGCCCTTCATCCGCTTTTTGTTGAAGCCGGAACAGGTTCTTTTCGAGTTGTGCCAATCTCTTTCCGGCGCTTACATTCATTGCCCGCAATGTGGCAGGTCCAACGGATCCATCAGGCGCCAGCCCATGCCGGAGCTGAAAGCGCTTCACGGCTTGTTCAGTGGCCTCATCATATTCATCGGATATTGTGGGTGCGTTGGGATAATCACCGGTCTTCATCAATCTGTTTTTGACTTGGATCACCCGGTTTCCGGTAACGCCGGCCTTTAGCGCCTTTCCACCTGGTATACGCTGCCAACCACCCCCCTGGGTAATGGCCCGGTAACGTGCAGTTGCCTGCAGTGTGACTGCGAGCGTGGCCGGGCTGAATATGGGTGTCGGTGATTTGGCATAGCCCGGCGCATAGGAGCCAACGAAAGCCCGCTTCATCTTTTGCGGCGATAGTCTGACACCAGGTTTGACCAGGCCTCTGAGGACCACCGGTTGTTTATCACGCCTTGCATAAGTTGTCCGGACCAGGTTTCTGCCGAAGAAATCCCGGCTGCTGGAATGAGCTTTCCGGCGAGGGTTAAGGTTGTAATTCCGCCGCACAGTCCGGCGTCGTGCGCTGATATGACGTTTTTTCACCCCGACAAGGTTGTTTTGCATCGGACCAAACCATTGGGCTCGTCCATGGGTGGAGGCCAACAGCGCGGACGTTCCGCTGAACATAAACACTGGCAGCAGGAATGCTCCGGCTAACAGGCAAGCCCATATACGGCGTTGATATATCCAGATGGGCATATGGTTTTCGACTGGTGAGGAAATCATCTGTTTCCCTTTTCCCCTGACCAGATTCGGATGGACAACAAGTTGTTCTCAGGCCCAAGCGATCCTGGTTCTGATCAGAAAATGATGGGTGACACGCACCCATATGTAAGTATCGAAGGGAAAGGAAAAGTCAGGCCAGCTGTCTGCCGGTGCGAGCACGGTGCGTCTGGTATGGCGGGCCCGGCGGATTGAACAATATGATAGGGATTTGGCCATTCAACCATCCCGAACGTGACGTGATCGCCAAAAACGGGGTGACGCCTGATGAATGTGTGATGACATCTGCCTTGCCGGGCAGCATTGGTCTTGCCTGGTTCAAACTGCGCAGGAAGGGGGGCTGGCATTCTAGATAACAGGGTGTTGAGTGTTTATTTTCCGGTGCTGAAATATCAGCTTCAAGGGATTTCTCAAGTTGAGAAGCCGCAACTGTCCCGGTTTTAAATGATATCTCTGCCTCATTTCCGAAAAATCTGCTCTGTTCAGCAGCATTCGCAAGCGACGCAATGCTGAAAAGAACAACATTGAGAAAGAGGATATGAAGCAATCGAAGCGTCATAGATGACCAATTCCATAAGTTCAGCCAGTCACCAGAATAGCTGAAAGGATGAAGGGTTCTTGCAACGAAATTGAATCTTCTGAATCACAATCACGTGACAGCAGCAATCAATATTCTTTTTTTTACATCAACATTCTCTTATAAATCGATCCGGTGTTAAGATCCAATTCTTTGAGATATTGATTTGATAATGTGACCAATATTGTTTTGAAATTTTCCATAAAAAACACTCCAAAATCCTGGGTTCTTGTCAGGAAATATCATTTCTCGCTCAGTAAGTTGTTCGGGGTCAAATCCATAATACTGAACACCAACAGGACCGATATCTTCCAGTTGATAGTTCAAAACTTTAGAACCTTGGCGCCAAGGCAAGTTGACATATTTGCTGGCCGTTTTGGTAACGATGATATTGGCTTTATGACGCGTTTCAACTTTCAGCAACCGAAAAGCTCGAATAATAGGCATGCCTGAAATATCGGGCTTTTCATTTATGGAAAAACTGCTGATGGACCCAAGATCGACGGCAATTTTCAGATCCAGCATATCGATATTTCTGCAAGCCGAGCAAAGGCAGGTATTTTTTATCCCCAACACCTTTCGCCTGCCGTAGAAGGCCATAACCATTTTCGAAATAGTCTGGTTAAGCTTCAGTCCTGCACTGCGCGTATTGGCCCCATCGCAGGCAAACATGATGGCATCTCCCTCAACTTTTATGAAGTTCAGGAAAGATCCAGCCTCCTCAGAAACTGCATCAAGTAACTGCAAAACCAGATAATGAGCATGGTCTGAAGAAAAGCGTGATCCTTTTAAGAATTTTGTATATCCGGAAATATCAGCGACTACGATAAATGCCTTATTCAGAACTGGTGTAACTGCTGAAATTCTTAGGGATGGTTTTTGATCCGAAAGAATGTCACCTAAAATAAATGCCGGTCTTTTGGCCGGACCAAAATAATACCAGACTAAGGCACTCAACAATATCATAGAAAGAAGAATGAAGATTGCCATGAATCCATAGTGGATTGCCGGCATATCATGAAAGGTCATAGCGTCTCCCGACTGCACTGAGAAGCAGGGTGGAAGCCATCTCCTGCTTCTCAACTGTTAAAACCAGAATCTCACCCCTGTCAGAATAGAGAAAGAGCTCACACTTTCTCCTTCATCTCTTGCAAAGCTGGCGGTTTTCCCAAATTTTCTTTCCCAGTTCAAACCGATATAGGGAGCAAATTTTCGAGTAATCTCGTAACGAAGCCTCAAGCCAAGATCGATGTCGCTGAGCCCTCTGCCAACACCCCTTGCGGCATCATTTGAGAAAGCAACATTGACTTCAGCTGATGGTTCCAGAATCAACTTTTGAGTCAGGAGCAGATCATAGCCAGCTTCGAAACGGGCTGAGAGGTCACCTTTATTACTCAGGAACGCGCTGCCATTGACTTCGAACCAGTAGGGGGCAAGCCCCTGGATGCCTAGAACGGCAAAAGACCGTTTGGGGTTTGGCCGAAAATCACGGCGGAAACCTGCTTCCAGGTCAAAGAACTTTGAGATCAACCGGCGATAGAGAAACTGGGTCTCTACGGCCTCAACTTTTCCGCCAACCAGCTTCTCACCCTCACTCTTGAAGGCGATCTTGTTGTAGTCCTCTCCTATCCAAGCATTCACATCCCAGACCAAAATATCTTTACCCTTCAAAAGGCGATATTCCAGCTGTTCAGCCTGAAAATAAATGGCGAGGGCATCATCTTTAGCCGCAAAGACCGGTGTGACCGCAAGGATCGCCGAAATGCCAATGAGGGTAACAGTTATCAGGCTATTCAGAGCAACTCTCAGTGCCTTTTTCATAGTCAGATCCCCGCTCATGAGCTTTGTGCCGGTTCAACGATGACTTTGCGGAACATGCCTGTGGCCATGTGATAAAGCAGATGGCAATGAAAGGCCCACTCGCCCATTGCATCAGCCGTCATGTCAAAATAAACAGTCTTGCCCGGCTCAACATTGATGACATGCTTGCGCGGGCGGAAATTTCCGCTGCCATTGTCGAGTTCCATCCAGTGGCCATGCAGATGCATGGGATGGTTCATCATTGTTGTATTAACGAATTTGACTCTGACCCGCTCATTGTGACGAAAACGGACCGGTTCGGCTTCGGAGAATTTCTTGCCGTTGATCGACCAGAAATACCGCTCCATATTGCCGGTGAGGCGCAGTTCCATTTCGCGCTCAGGTTTGGCGCGCCGATAGGCTCTGCGGGTTTTCAGATCAGAATATCGAAGAATGCGAATCCCATTGGATGACGAACTGCGCCGGCTCGCACGTCTTGGCTTTGAGGAAGCTGGGATTTTACGTGCCATGGGCTGCTTAGTTTTTGTATTGCCCATATCCATATGCCCCATTGCCGCATGATCCATCGCAGGAACGGGCTCAGGCTGCTTTATCTTCGCCATATCTCCATGCCCCATGGCTGCGTGATCCACCTCTGGTTCCGGCATGGGTGTCTTCTTCAAGGCCATATCGCCATGTCCAATGGCGGCGTGATCCATTCCGTCCATTGGTTTGCTTCCCATGTCATGGTCCATGCCCATATCGGCCATGGTCAGCAATGGGCGCTTACCGAGTTCAGGGATAGGGGCTTCCATGCCCCGGCGCAGTGCCAGGGTTGCTCGGGCATAGCCGCTCTTGTCCATGGCCTCGGCGAAGATTGTATAAGCGGCCTTCTTCCTGGGTTGGACGATCACATCATAGGTCTCGGCCACCGCGATACGGAATTTGTCGACAGGTACCGGTTTGACATTCTGCCCGTCCGCAGCGACCACCTTCATCTTCAAACCGGGGATGGCCACATCGAAATAGCTCATGGCCGAACCGTTAATGAACCGCAGCCTGATCTTTTCTCCGGGTTTGAACAGGCCGGTCCAGTTCCGTTTCGGGTTATCGCCATTGACGAGGAAAGTGTATCGGGTGACATCGGCGATGTCGGTCGGCGTCATGCGCATTCTTCCCCACATCAGACGATCGGACACAGTTGCACGCAACCCGTTCTTTCCGACATCGCGAAAAAAATCTCCAACTGTGCGTTGATTGTAATTGTAGTAGTCGCTTTGCTTCTTGAGGTTATCCAGGATGGTTTCCGGTCGCTCATCCGACCAGTCGGAGAGCAAGATCACATAGTCACGGTCATATCGCGGGCGCTCCTTACGGGCTGGCAGTATGACAATCGCTCCGTAAATCCCTGCCTGCTCCTGCAATCCGGAATGGCTGTGATACCAATATGTACCGCTCTGACGGATTTTAAATCGGTAGGTAAATGTCTCACCCGGCTTGATGCCGGGAAAACTGATGCCGGGCACACCATCCATTTTGTAGGGAAGAATGAAACCGTGCCAATGGATAGATGTTGATGTCGAGAGGTTGTTGGTCACGTTGATCGTAACGTTTTCACCCTCACGAAAATGTAATGTCGGTGCTGGTATGGATTTATTGACCGCCATTGCCGGACGGCTTTTTCCAGTAATATTGATGCGCGCTTCATCAATCGTAAGGTCGTAGTTTCCGGCAAATGCACCGCCGGACAATACCGCCGTTAGAACCAGCAATCCGCTTGTCCAGGCGATGAGCCGGGTGAATCCGGCAACAGGATAGAATTGAGTGTTCAAAGGAACATCCTTATCGAGGTCATAAATTCTTAGAAATCACTGCCCTGTGGCGCCGTGAAAGGTGATTTCACGGACCAACATTACCGAAAGCAGCAGACAGATATGATGAGGCCTCAGCCAGATCGAATTTGATGCTGGGGGGTGGTGCCTAGAGCTGTTGACGCCCGGTTCTGGCGAACATGTCTTGAAATGACCCTTCAGTCATTATTGGCGCAGAGCTTAATTTAAGACGAAACCTTGAGAAGGCTTCGTGATACCGTGCGATCTCATTCCACTCAGAGAATAACTCCAATGGCCGGAATGAGGCATTTAACTCGATCTCGTTCTGTTTTTCCCTAACATTCCGGTAGTTAAGAGATTGCACCTGACAGAGCGAGGCACATTTGTCAGGTCTGTGATGGCGGTATGAATGGGAAGATGCATCATGCACCCGCAAGGTCAAAGGAGAGGACTGTATCGCAGCCTTGTAAGCATTGTGGTTGTGGAATGTGATTGCCGAAGCCTCAACATCACCAATGCTCTGCATGCCAAGAACCGCGGCAGCAACCAGCAATATTTGAGCGAGGCGCAAAAACATGACTTAATCCATTGAACTTACTGGGAAGATATATCAGGAACTTTTACAGCCAAAGCAATTCACATATTCGTATTTTCAGTCACATGGATGTGAATTTCATAATCCTGAAAACACGATTCCTGAATTGAAGCCTTCCCTTACAAAATTCCGTTTGCCCTTTGCAACTCACGCACATAGCGGACAATTTTTCGTGTGTGCTGATCAGTGATGCCTTCAACAGGTGGCATATTTCCATATGGCCAGTGATGCGCTCTTACCCCCCGTTTGGGAGCCATAAGAAAAGCTGCATCACCATGATGGGAGGGTTCATAAATCTTATGAATCAAAGGTGGGCCGCTTTCGGTGCCAGACGCATTCACCCCATGGCAGCTTGCACAACTGGCATTGAATATTATCTCGCCCTCTTTCGCCGCTCTAGAGAGTTTGACGGTTTTTACCGGCACTGAATATCCGGAACTTCCACCAGTATTCTTGAAGGCAATGACTGCTATTCCACCAACCAGAACACCGACAAGCAATGTCGGCATGAATTTGTCTTTTATCTTGTTCATCATTTTTTCTTACCCGTGATTTTGACGATGCTTACGCTGCCACTTCGAACCAGGTGATCATGCCAGCCGCCGTATGCTCAAGCGTATGGCAGTGAAGGAGCCATTTGCCCGGATTGTCGGCGACAAAGCCCAGAGAGACCGTCTCGCGTGGCATGATCAGCTCGGTGTCCCGCCAAGGCGCCGTAGCTAAAGTCTTGCCGTTTCGCTCCAGTGCCCTGAAGTGGAAGCCGTGGATGTGCATGGGGTGGGGCCAGGCGGTTGCGTTGATCAGGTTGAGAACCACGCTCTGGCCTCGTTTAGCGGAGAACAGGGGTTTTTCGGGCAGGCCCGTTACACCGGCCAGCGCCCAGAGATGTTTATTCTGGATCAGCTCATCTATGCCCAGTTTCCGCCCTTTGTAGATGGCGCTGCGCATGCCCCCCATGGCGCCGCCCTCCATTTTTACATCCACTTTCAGCGCATCCGGCATTGAGATCGTTTTAGAGAGTGGGTTTTCCGGCAGGCGGACAAGCCCGGGGCGGGTTGTCGCGCCCGGTGAGGATGGCTCGATCACGAACCCGGCCAGTTCGTCGGAACCGTCGCGCCGCAGCGAGCGGAGCGAGGCCTTGCCCTGATGATCTGCAATAGTTTCGAGCGCAAGGTCGATCCGCTGCGCCGGAGAAAACAGCATCGGCTCATCGGACACATCCCGGGGCGCGACCGGCTGGCCATCGAGGGCGATCAGATGGGCTTTCAGGCCTTCCAGCTTCAGGGCATAGATCGAGGCGTTGCAGACATTCACCAGCCGCAGCCGCACCCTTGAGCCTTGCCTGATCGCTATTTGCGGCCTATGGGCGCCGTTGACGGTGATCCATCTGCCGGAGCGCCCGCCATGAGCCCATTCGTGCAGGGCGCCGAGGCTCTTTTCATGGATCTGCCCTTCCTCGGTCAGCCGCCAGTCATCGACCACCAGGGTCAGGTCCTGATCGAAGGCGGGCTTGTCCTTCTCCTCGACGATCAATGTGCCATAGAGGCCGCGGGCCATTTGCTCCCAGGTGCGGTTATGGGTGTGATACCAGAAGGTGCCGGCATCGGGGGCGCGGAACACATAGTCAAAACGCCCGCCGGGCGGCACCGCTTTTTGGGTCAGCTCCGGCACCCCGTCCATGCCGTTCACGATCCGCACGCCGTGCCAGTGCATGGTGGTGGGCTGCGGCAATTTGTTGATCAGCCGCACCTTGACCTCTTCGCCCTGCCGGACCCGGATCTGCGGGCCGGGGGATTTGCCCTCATAGCCCCAGATGCGGGTGGCGGTCTTACCATCGCCGAGCAACGGCATCTCGCCGGGGCGGGCAATCAGATTGATGAAGCCGTCATCCGACTTTCCGGCCAGGGCGAGCCCGGGCAGCATCGCCCAGCCGGCCGCCAGCCCGGCGCTCTGAATAAATTGTCTGCGGCTGGTGATCATTCAGCTACTACCTTTTTGCATGCTTGCACTTTCATTGAGTCTGTCGTGACGTATCCGCACAATCTTCGGCCATGTGCTCTTGATGTACGAGAGCACAGCAATGATTTCTTCATCAGACAACTGATCCTTAAAACCTGGCATGTCACTTTCATGCCCGTTACCAATGATTTCCGCTGGTCCGAATTTTGTGAGCCGAAACAACAACTCATCCGGATGATGCCAAGTATGGCCATCCTTATTATGCGGTGGTGCTGGATATCGCCCATTCGCCAATGGCGTTTTCCAATTCGGTTGACCTTTCAGGTCAATCCCATGGCAAGCAGCACAATATTCTCCGTAAACTTTATTTCCGAGATTACGTAGTTTCTCATTGTCAGGTTTGAGTGCGATAGCCTCGGCGTCTTGGCCTGTGAAGGTCCATAATGAAAGTCCCAGCACACATGCACTGGCAATCGTCGCCATAGTGTAAAGCACCCCCGGGTGCCGGATGATATTATTGGTCAAAGTTTAGGCTTCCTTGCCGGTAAGATCGTTGATGATGGGGCAATCGGGGCGATCATCGCCATGACAACACTTCACGAGCTCATTGAGTGTGCCCCTCAGGCTCTCCAGCTCACGAATTTTCTGTTCGACCTTACCGAGATGCTTGCGGGCGACAGCCTTAACATCAGCGCTTGCGCGATTTTTGTCTTCATAGAGTGAGAGCAGCTTGCGGCAATCCTCAATTGAGAATCCGAGCGATCGGGCCCGTTGAAGGAATCTGAGTTTCTCAGCATCTTGCTGGTTGTAGCTGCGATACCCGTTTTCGAGACGCGATGGAGTAATGAGACCGATATCTTCGTAATAACGGATAGTTTTGGCGGGTAATCCGCTCTCTGATGCAACCATACCTATGTTCATGAAATATCTCCCTTATATGCGTTAGCTGTTGTTTTGCTCCCTTGCCAGAGTTGGAAAATTTTCTACATATTTGTTCTGAGGGTGTTGAAAATAAATCCGCAGCAAATCTTCGCATTCTTTCATTGAAAACCCGGCTGTAAAGGCTTGCTTCAGAAATTTCAGTATTTCGGCATCCTGCTCGCTATAATGTCGGCTCCCGTTTCTCATGAGAGTCGGCTTGATAAATCCGATGGTTTCAAAATCCAGGATTGCCCGCGTGGACATACCGCTTTTTTGTGAAGCGATTGATATGTTCATAGCTCATCCTTCAAGACGTGTTGTCCGCAAACGCAGAGCGTTCACAATGACGGAAACAGAACTGAAACTCATGGCGGCTGCGGCAATAACCGGCGAGAGCAGAAGTCCGAACACCGGATACAGCACACCGGCTGCGACAGGCACACCAAGGGTATTGTAGAAAAAGGCAAAAAACAGGTTTTGGCGGATATTGCCCATGGTCGCTTTCGCCAAACGGCGCGCCCGAACGATGCCACGCAGATCACCTTTCAGAAGAGTGAAACCAGCACTTTCCACAGCAACATCCGCGCCAGTGCCCATGGCGATACCCACATCAGCCTGGGCCAAAGCCGGAGCATCATTTACCCCATCCCCAGCCATGGCCACCAAGGTTCCATCCGCCTGCAGGGTCTTGATGAGCGCGGCTTTGCCTTCGGGCAGCATGTCTGCCCGGACTTCATCAATGCCGAGTTTATATGCGACAGCCTGAGCCGTGCGGGCGTTATCTCCCGTTGCCATGACGATTCTCAG
This sequence comes from Hyphomicrobiales bacterium, assembly GCA_002869085.1. Lineage (GTDB taxonomy): Bacteria > Pseudomonadota > Alphaproteobacteria > Rhizobiales > BM303 > BM303. The sequence continues at coordinate 20,131 of PKTQ01000325.1, forward strand.
CCCCTCGCTATGGAGCATTTCGATCGCTGCAAGAGCCGTATCCTTGATCGGATCAGCGACACATATCAGACCGGCAATCTGGCTATCTATGGCCAGAAACATAACCGTTTTGCCTTCATGGCGCAGCTCATCAGCTCGCGCGGTAAGGCTGCTGCCTTTCAGACCAATTGCCTGCATCATTTTTGCATTGCCCAGAGCAACATCTTTTCCGGACACATTTCCTGTCACGCCCTTACCGGTGACAGCTTCAAACCCTTTTGTTTTGGAAAGACGGAAGCCGCGTTGTTCGGCCCCGGTGACAATAGCTTCCGCCAGCGGGTGCTCACTGCCCCGTTCCAGCGAAGCGGCAAGAGTGATGAGTTCAGCCTCATCCTGCTTACTCGCAGGTATGATGTCGGTCAGCACCGGTTTGCCCATGGTTACTGTGCCGGTTTTATCGACTATCAGCGTTTTAACATTGGCAAAAAGCTCCAGAGCTTCGGCATTTTTGACCAGCACACCAGCCATGGCACCTTTGCCAGTTGCAACCATAATGGACATCGGTGTTGCCAACCCCAGCGCACACGGGCAAGCGATGATCAGCACTGAAACCGCTGCGATCAGTGCATAGGCAAGAGGAGGCGTCGGGCCCCAGACGGACCAGCTAATAAATGCAATTATCGCAACAAGAATAACAGCGGGCACAAAATAAGAAGCCACCACATCCACCAATTTCTGAATGGGTGCACGAGAGCGCTGGGCATCGGCCACCATGTCAACGATCTGTGCGAGGGTAGTGTCCTTGCCAACCCGCTCGGCCCTGAAGATAAAGCTTCCGGTCCCGTTGATGGTGCCACCGGTTACATTGTCACCTTCCGTTTTCTCGACAGGTACTGGTTCACCTGTCAGCATGGATTCGTCCAGGCTCGAACGCCCTTCGGTAACCGTTCCGTCCACAGGCACCTTATCGCCAGGCCGCACCCGCAACAAATCTCCAACGATAACCCGCTCGAGCGGAATTTCTTCTTCCAAACCGTCATCACGCACGATACGCGCCATTTTAGGAGCAAGATCCAGCAGGGCACGTATTGCGCCGCCCGTTCGCTCCCGTGCCCGAAGCTCAAGGACCTGTCCCAGAAGCACCAGAACAACAATGACGGCAGCTGCCTCAAAATAAACATCAACCGTGCCATTGGCCTGGAGAAATACCGGCGGAAAGATACCGGGCAGAACCGTCGCAACAACTGAGTAGGCCCAGGCCATCCCAACCCCAAGAGCGATCAGGGTGAACATGTTAAGGCTTCTATTCACAACGGAGGCCCAGCCGCGCTTGAAGAACGGCCAGCCGCACCACAACACCACCGGTGTCGCCAGCACCAGTTCGATCCAGACCGATATTGTCTTTGGGATAAAGGCCTCAATCGGCAGGCTAAAGGCCCCGCCCATGGCCAAAATCAGCACAGGCAGACTAAGAAATACGCCAACCCAGAAGCGGCGCGTAAAATCGATGAGCTCGGGATTGGAACCTTCCTCAGCCGCCGGAATACCTTTTGGCTCAAGCGCCATGCCGCAGATTGGGCAGTCACCCGGTCCCTCCTGAACGATTTCTGGGTGCATAGGGCAGGTGTAGAGCGTGCCTTCCGGCATTGGTTCCGGTTCGGGGCGGCCGTTCAGATATTTATCAGGATCGGAAGAGAACTTGTCGTGACAACCGGATGTGCAAAAATAATATCGCTCCCCATGCATTTTGAGCATATGCGGCGCTGTTGCCCGGTCGACGGCCATTCCGCATACCGGATCCGTCGCCTCAATATGATTTTCCGGTGTTCTCTGAAATTTCTCATGGCAGCCGGATGAACAGAAGAAATAGACGTGTCCTTCATGCTCATGGCTGAGTTTGGTCAGGTCGGGGTCCACCTGCATCCCACAAACAGGATCACGCAACAGGGTTTCCCCATTGCTACCAGAAGGCGTGTGATGATCGTGATGATGATGCTCTGTCATGGTAAAAATCTGTATGTAATTCTCAAAGTCAGTCTAAAATAGGGATTCCAGCTACTGGAAGGTCAAGGCTATTTTTCCTGACAGATTGATTGGAGGTATCAGCACAACCATTCCCAAAACGTCACGGGACAATCAACGAGCGACCAATATTGGCCGCCCTCATTTGGGGCAGAGACTTACTGAACCACTGAAGCCATGCCGGTGTTACGATTGAATTTGAGTCGGAAAAGTAGCTCGCCCTTCTGGGAGACGATATCAGCCATAGCGGCTTGTGAATCCGCATCTTTGACATTCCCCGCCCTAAGACCAGATAAGCCATTCATGGCCAGCCTACCCCCAATGATCCGTTTTACATCATCATTGGTGAATGGTTTTTCTCGTGTAAAGAGCGTGTGACTCATCATCTTGGTATGCATCTTATGCATCATGCCTCCACGCCCCATCATCATACCCTTGCCCTGACCAGAGCCCATCATCATACCTTTGCCCTGGCCGGGACTCATCATCTTTCCCGAACCTTGCGTATTCATGACAGGGGCCTTCTCCATCATCATGCCGGGTTTCATTGGGCCCGGATTGCTTTGTGCAGCTAGTACTGGCGAAAGCGCAGATATTGATAGAAAAGTTGCGGCAACACAGGCTGATAGTGAAAAACTTGATCTCATGGGAAACTCCTCATTTTATGGATTGTCAGGTGTGATTCACCTATCGGTTTGCATCAGATAGTCCTTCCAGTAGCTAGAAGGTAAAGGCGTCACTGCATCACATATTTGTGATAAGTTACATTATACAATAATACTCGTAGTATTATGCACTTATCTACATTAACTCCTTATTTCTGCATGATATTTTCTGTTCACTGGAAATATAATCTTCACGAAACGATGAATCCTCGAGCTTTGTAAACTTGTTGACCTTCCAGCTGCTGGAAATAGCAGATTGACCCGATTCAAGTTCTCAAGAGCCCAATCTGCCAGTTGCAGCCCATGCATTGGTGCACCTGGCGGGCCATAAAACGAATAGGAGCATGCAACGTGAAAAAGCAGATTTTCATCGGGGTCATAACTGTTGGCATTGCCGCTTCGGCTATGGGCATAGCGAACATTGTTCAGGCTCATGGTGGCGCAACGGGCGTCGTCAAGGAGCGCATGGAGCTAATGAAATCCCTAGGCGATACCATGAAAAACATGAAGGCGATGTTTCAGAATAAATCGCCGTATGATGCTGGCGAGATCCGCAAAGCAGCCAAAATAATTCGTTCGCTCTCAGGTGAGAAGATCACCAAGCTGTTCCCGGAGGGTAGCCTTGATAAACCCTCCGAAGCTTTGCCATCCATCTGGAATAACTGGGATCATTTCAAATCGCTTTCTGCTGACCTCGCTGTCTTTGCCGGAACCCTAGATGCGGCTGCCGATAACAAAATGGGGCCTAGTCATATGAGAAGCGGATCCATGATGAAGGGGGGAGGCAATATGATGATGGGCCGCGGCAACATGATGCAGGGCGGACCGATGATGATGGGCGGCAAGGGGCCTGACCCAAAAGCCCTAAAATCAATGCCCGCCATGGCCTCTTTCACGAGCATCTCGAATACCTGCTCCACCTGCCATTCCGAATATCGTAAGAAAAAGGATCAGTAATTTGTTCCGCCCGCGTAAAACCGTCAATCTCCTCGCCGCAATTCTGGCGGCGGGAGCGGGCTTATTTGTCCTGCTGGTCAGTGGTCCGGGGCAATCAAACCGTGTGATCGAAGACAAGAAAGGTGATCCACAACGCGGTGGATATGTGGCCAGGCTGGCTGGTTGTATTGCCTGTCACACTGATTTCAAAAGCAAGAAGGGCTTTCTAGCGGGCGGCAAATCCATCAACACCCCTTTTGGGGTATTCCAAGCACCCAACATCACGCCCCATAAAGAAGATGGGATCGGTAGGTGGTCACTGAAGGAATTTTCCCGTGCGGTGACTGAGGGAGTCAGCCCTGACGGTGATCATTATTATCCGGTGTTTCTCTATCCAAATTACAGTCGCATGACTGATCAGGACATCTCTGATTTGTGGGCAGCCATGAAAACAGTTCAACCTGTGGCTGGAAAATCGCCGGATCATAATCTTGGATTCCCTTTCAATATAAGGGCAGCGTTGGGTCTTTGGAAAATGCTTTTCTTTAAATCCCAGCCCTTCAAAGATAACCCATCGAAATCGAAAAGCTGGAACCGGGGTGCATATATCGTCAATGGGCCAGGCCATTGTGTGGCCTGTCATTCCCCTCGCAATCTGTTTGGCGCCCGGGACATCAGCCAGGACCTGACAGGAAATCCTGAAGGCCCGGAAGGGGAGAAAGTTCCGGCTATCAATGCGGCTTCATTAACAAAAAACAACTGGACGAAGGAAGATATCGTCTTCGCTTTGCGCACCGGTTCGGCGCCGGATGGGGATGCGCTTGGTGGCAGCATGGGTGAAGTGATACGTGAGAGCACGGCTTGGCTTACTGATGAAGATCTAAAAGCGATTGCCGACTATCTTCTCGATAAGAGTTAGGGTCATAAATTGCGCTCATTCAGGATATTGACACCACACTTAATTGTGAATGCCTGATGCTTTTCTCACCCTTGAGCTTCCAGCAGCTGGAATACCTAGTTTAGGACCACGGCAATTCTGAACTGAGGAGAATTCATATGATGCATGATACTTTTATGAATATGGACGGCGGCTTAGACTGGATAATTATGACGCTCAGCGCGTTACTGCTTGTCGCAGTCCTCATTTTTGTGATCGCGTTCATGGTCCAGATGCTCCTCAGATCATCAAACGACACAGCTTCAGAACAATCCGACGAGGGCCGGCCAACAATGAATATTCTGAATAACAACCCTGAAAATTAAACGCGCTCGAAGCGCAAACCTGCAATGCAATCAGCGAAGGTGCAAGATGAGGTATCCTATGATCTCCAGACGAGCTGCCCTGAAGGGAGCCCTTTTGGGCGGCGGGATACTCACGGCCGCCCAAGCTTTGCGCTATATGCCAAATACTGCAAACGCGGGCACATCGTTCGACTATCCACTCGCCATCCCACCCCTTCTTTCCGGGAAAAAGCGGGATGGTATGAGGATATTTAATCTTCGAATGCAAAAAGGATCAGTTGAATTTTTCAAAGGGGTGAAAACACCAACATTTGGTGTGAACGGAAATTTCCTGGGTCCATCTCTGAGAATGCGGGCAGGCGAAACCGTGCGCCTAAATGTGCACAACACTATCGGTGAACCGGCGACCCTGCATTGGCATGGACTTCATGTCCCGGCCCTGTTTGATGGCGGCCCGCATCAGGTCATTGAACCCGGTAAGATATGGTCGCCTGAGTTTTCGATCAAGCAGATGGCCGGCACCTTTTGGTATCACCCTCATACACTGCATAACACCGGCCAACAGGTCTGGAAGGGCATTGCCGGACTGATGCTGGTTGAGGACGAAGACAGCGACCGTCTGGATATGCCTAAAGATTACGGCATCGATGATATCCCGTTGGTGCTACAGGACCGTCTGTTTAACCGGGATGGATCTTTCCGCTATATTGAGGCCATGCACAATGTGATGATGGGCATGAAAGGTGATGTCCCTCTCACCAACGGCACGATCACTCCCTATTTCAAAGCCACAACAAATAGGCTTCGCCTGCGGTTGCTCAATGGCTCCAATGCGCGCTTATTCAATTTGGGCTTTGACGATGATCGCAGTTTTTACCAAATCGCCACGGATGGCAGCTTCCTTGAAGCACCATACCAGACAAACAGAGTTCGGCTCGGCCCCGGCGAGCGTGCGGAGATAATCGTGGAACTGAGCCGCAATGAGCCTGTAGTTCTGCGCACCTATCCCTTTACCGGCAGCGGCGGGATCATGGGCATGATGCGCCGTGGGATGGGTATGATGCGTAATATGATGGGGGACGACAACCGACGGTTTGATTTTCTCCAAATTCGTCCATCTGCATCGCTCAGTTCATCACCCGAAATGCCTGCACGCCTGATCAACCTGCCTCGCCTGGACGCTTCAACAGCAGTGAAGACAAGGCGTTTTGTCATGGAAATGCTGATGGGGCCGGCCATGATGATGGGTGGCGGGAACCCATTCAGCATTAACGGTCGGGCAATGGAAATGAACCGCATTGATGAAATCATCAAATTAGGTGATACCGAGATTTGGGAAATCCATAACGCGTCCCCATTGCCGCATCCGTTTCACATTCATGATATCCAGTTTCAAATTCTCGATCGGAACGGAGAGCCGCCTCACCCGGGCGAGCGCGGCTTTAAGGATACGGTGACCGTCGATCCTGATGAAACGGTTCGTGTCATTGCCAAGTTTGAAGATTATGCCGATCCCGATAACCCTTATATGTATCATTGCCATATCCTAGAGCATGAAGATAACGGCATGATGGGTCAGTTTGTGGTGAAAGCCTAAACGGAGACGCCACCAATATGACGACCGTTGATGATGAGAATAAACCAACCAAAGCCCCCATCACATCCAGGAGCTGGATAGTTCTGATACCCACTATCCTCTTTGTGGTTGTTGCTATTTTATTCTATGAGCGCCTGCAAAGCGGCGACCCCTCTAAGCTGCCTTCTGCACTGCTGGATAAGTCGGTTCCTGATTTTTCTCTGCCCCCACTTGAGGGGCTGAAGGAAAATGGAAAACAGCTGCCAGGATTCAGTACCGCAGATCTCAAAACTGGTCAGGTTGCCGTGGTCAATATTTGGGCTTCTTGGTGTGTTCCATGCCGTCAGGAACACCCCTTTCTGATCAAACTCAAACAGCAGACATCTGTCAGATTGTTCGGCCTTAACTACAAGGATAAGAAAGCCAATGCGAACAGGTTTCTAAATCAGCTGGGCAATCCTTATGATGCCGTTGGCGTCGATCCAAAAGGCAGAACATCCATTGATTGGGGTGTCTATGGCATTCCGGAAACATTTGTTGTGGATGGTGAAGGGGTGATCCGATTTAAATATGTCGGCCCCATTAACCAGGCACTGCTTGACCAGAAAATCATCCCAGCCATAAAGGATTCCAAAGGCTGATTTCCGTTTAGGGTCAACAATGTGCATTCTGACACCAGAATTTTCGTCCGATAACCGGTTGTTTGCAGACATTCGTTTCCGATGCAGCGAAAGTCTACTTTCCGCCCTTTTCGTCCATCGTTAGCTGATGTGTAAAAAGCGGAAATTGACCCATAATTGATATGCCACACCCTGAAGTCCATCATAAGAAAACACCCCGCACCATCTGTTTTTAGATAGTGCGGGGCTTGAGTGTGTGATCGCATCAGACCTGTCTACCGCCGTCTGCGATTCCGAGGATTGGATTTGGGTTTCGGTTTCTCCTCTTCCCCATTGCCGTTTTCGTCCGCCGGGACGCGCATGACGAGTCGGTTGTCGAGCGGGAAAGCAGAGAGGACGATGTTGAAACCCTTGTTGTCTTTATGGGCAAAGGCTGCGCCGATCTTGAGCCAGAACGGGTCTTCATTCTGACCTCGATCCTCGACCGTGTAGACGTTGAACGATGGCAAATTACTGGTGGCCATGACACCCTCCTATTTATGGTTAATGAACAGTTAATAGCGCTCATTGCGCTTGAGTAATTATGCAATAGAAACAGCTTGTTAGATACTTGACGAGTAATGCTGTGCGTGGTCTGGTAAGTTCTGCGGACTGGGGATAACACCCATGCGTTTTGGCTTGGATTTGCTATCCTGAAGCCATGAACGACATGATTGGTCACACCACGCCAGACCCCGGCGCACCCGGTCATAGTGAGTCCGGCCTTGCCCCTGTCTATTCTCTGGACATGAACGAGGTCTCAGGCCTGTTTGATGAGGCCAGGCTCCCCCGCTCCCGCCGCACACTGTTGCGCTATTGCCAGCATGACAAACTCGACTGCACCAAGGTGGAGACCGTGCATGGAGAGCAATATTTTGTTTCGGAAGCTTCCGTGCAGCGGCTGATCGCCGAAATCCTGGAGCGGGAACGTTTTACCCGCCCACCGACAGGGGCTGACACATACCCTGGCGCACCCCGCCAGACCCCGACCAGTCTTGCGCCGAACGGGTTTGAAAACGGGCATCTCGGCAATGATGAACACACCCCGCCAGACCACGGCGGGGCTAGCCATGACGAGGGGATACATCCAACCCTGACGGACGAGCGCTTGCTCGAACAAGTGCAAGGGGAAAACGAACTGCTGCGTAATCAGATGGAGGTGAAGGACAACCAGATTGAGCGCATGAATGGCCAGATCGACGATCTCATCGAGCGGGGTAAGGAAGACAAGGTGCTGATCCAGAATTTCCAAAGAAAACTGGGCATGCTCGAAGCGCCAAGGGAAGGGGAGTGGCACGCAGAGCCCTATGAACCCCAAAACAGCCGAAAGGTGCCGATATCCACCGAGCCTGTTGACAGCACCAGCGAAGAGGCTTCCGGCATGGTATAATCCAGGCAATGGACCAGATCGGCAGCCACATTGATCAGCGCTACAAAAACATCATCCTCGATGGTTTTGATCCGGTGTCATCTGGCGGATTCACTCAGGTTCCAAACTTCATTCTCAGATCAAAAGATTTGAGCGCCGGTGCCAAGCTGACCTACGCTGCGCTTCTTTCTTACGCGTGGCAGAACGATTTCTGCTTTCCCGGCCAGGAGACCTTGGCTAATGACATGGGGTTTTCGCGGCGCAGCGTCGTCACCTTCATCAAGGAATTGCAGGGAAGAGGCTGCCTCACCGTTAAGCGCCAGGGCCTCAACAAGCCCAATATTTACACCCTGCACCACACGATCAAAACGAAGCGCAAATGATTGCACGTCCGGATGTGCAAAATTTGCACTTCCAGATGTGAAGTATCTTCACTTCAAGAGATGCAGAATTTTCACTTCCTTCTATAGAAGAATACACAGGGCAAGAATATTCATAAGAATAATATTCAGCAACGGACGTTTTCTTTGAAAATGGTCCCCTCGCACCACGCAACGCATTTGCCAAGCCGTCAAGACCCACTGATTCATAGGAAAAAGGGGCGGTTTTAGGCGCAAGGTCGCAAATCAAAAATTGTCCGACGTTGGATATCGGCCTATTCCCTCCTGCCTATGTCGTGGGGATAACCGATTGGCTCTATGGCATTGGATTGCTTATACTTCTTCTAACGATCATATATGAAGGAGTATTCAGTTTTATCATTGTTTGCGGGATGCGGTGGCCTGGACCTTGGATTCCATGGCGGCTTTTCCTTTTTGAAGAAGAGCTACACCCGCAACAAATTCCGCGTCGTCTGGGCCAATGATATCGATGAGGCCGCCTGCGAATCTTACGCCCACAATGTCGGGGATCGCATCACCTGCGGCGATATCGGCGATATTCTCGATGGCAAGACACTGGGCGATAGTCCACTTCCCTTCCCCGACAACGTTGACGTTGTACTGGGCGGCTTTCCTTGCCAGGATTTTTCCCATGCCGGTAAGCGCCGCGGCTTTGATAGCACACGCGGCCTACTCTACGAGAAGATGGTTGAAACCGTCCGCCGGACAAAGCCAAAGATATTTCTAGCGGAGAATGTCAAAGGCCTGATTACCTTGCAGGACGGCAAGGCCATTGAGCAGATCGCCAGCGACTTTGGCGAACTTGGCTATCACGTCCGCTATCAGCTTTTTAATACCGCAGACTATGGTGTTCCCCAACGCCGCGAGCGTGTGCTGATTGTCGGCACCAGAAAAGATATTCTGCCACCCTATGAATTCCCCAAACCTGTCACACCCAAAGATTGGATATCTTTGCGCGAGGCGATTGGCGATCTGGCAGATGTGGCCGAAGGTGCGCTTCCCAATCACAACTGGTCACGGGCCAAAAAGAACTCCGGTCAGGGAAACGGTGTCGTTGATCCCGATCTTCCCGGCCCCACCATGCGCGCCGAACACCATGGCAATATCGAGTTCCACTGGAACAAG
>PKTQ01000297.1 GCA_002869085.1 Hyphomicrobiales bacterium
GCTGAACACCAACTGGATCAGCTGGGGCGCCTCGGTCAGCTGGAACCTGCTGAAGGTGTTCCAATATCCGGCGCGGAAGAAGCTGATTAATGCGCAGGACCGGTTGATTCATGCCCGGTCGCTGGCGCTGACCATGACGGTGATGACCCAGGTGCATCTCAGCCGGATCCGGCTGCATCACTATCAGCGCGAATTCCAGGCCATCCGCCAGCATCAGGCGGTGCAGGACAGGCTGGTCCGGCAGATGCGGCTCGAATTCGAGGCGCATCGGGTCAGCGAGCTAGAGCTGATCCGCGAGGAACTGGGCGGGATCCTGGCATCGGTGAAATACGACATCACCTATTCCGAGCTGCAAAACGCCTATGCCAATTTGCTGTCCTCGATCGGACGCGACCCCCGAATCTATTTCAGTCGGCAGCAAAGGCTGGTGACCGCGTCCGCCGCGTTGAAGAAAGGTGATGACGCGCCCGAAGCCCCGCGCAGGAAATCTGTTGTGCGGCCGGCGCCGGCGGCGGGGCGCGAATATCTCTACCGGCTGAAGGTGCCGGCATCATGAGCGGGATGATCCATAGCTTGGCGCGCCGCCGGCGGTGGCTCGCCGCGGCGCTGCTGCTGCCTTTCGGGCTGGCGGCGACCTTGGCCGCGGCTGCGGAAATGCCCGGGGAAAGCGCCACCCAATTGCCGGTGCGCGGGGTGGTGCGCGCCTCGGCCGAGGCCAATATCACTTCAGACCTGCCCAGCGTGGTGACCAAGATCGGGTTCAAGGAAGGCGAGCGCTTCAAGAAGGGCGATGTGCTGCTGAGCTTCAATTGCCGCAAACAGAGGGCGGAGCTCGCCTCAGCCGAAGCACGCCACCGCGAAATGGCGATCGCCCTGAAAAGCGCGCGGTTCCTGAACACCAGGAATGCCGGCAGCCGCCAGGAAGTGGAAACCTCGCGCGCCCGGGCCGACAAGGCCGCGGCGGATGCGGAGATCATTCGCGCCCAATTGTCCAGATGCCGGATCAAAGCGCCCTATAACGGCCGGGTGGCGGCGGTGGACATTCATGCGCATGAATTGCCGGCCCCGGGCAAGCGCCTGATTTCCATCGTGTCGGAACAGGATCCGGAGATCGAACTGATCGTGCCGTCGGCCTGGTTGACCTGGCTGGCGCGCGGGACCCGGTTCCGCTTTCTGATCGACGAAACCGGGACCGAACATATCGGCGTGGTGACCCGGCTCAGCGCCGCGGTGGATGCGGTCAGCCAGACCATCAAAGTGTTCGCCCGGTTTGAATCGCCCGCCTCCGACATCCTGTCCGGGATGAGCGGCACCGCCAGTTTCGGGCCGAAGTGAGGCGCATGTGAACCAGACCGCCCGCAAACCCGAAGACATGCCCGGCCGGTATCCAAGGTTTCAAACCCGCCAGCCGCCCCCTGACAACGCGGCCGGCGCGGCGCTGGATCTGCGCCAGTCCCATGCCCGACTGAAGGCGCTGCTGGAGATCAGCGCCATGGTGCGCGGCGCCGCCAGCCTTAAGGATCTGCATTACATCATCGCCAATGAAACCCTGCGGCTGACCGGCGCGCGGCAGATTTTCGTGTTCACGGCAAAGCGCGCCATGCATCTCAGCGCCATATCGGGATTTTCGCGCTTCAACCGGGAAGCGCCGCTGGTGCGGGACATGGAGCAGGTCACCGAATTGTTTCGGCAAAGGGGCGGTTTCGCCGCCGGGCAGGCGTTCGAGCTGCCGCCGGAGACCGTCTCCAGATACCGCACTCTGATGACTTATCCGTTCCGGCATCTGATGTGGCAGCCTTTCGCGCCGCCGGGCGCGGGGGCGCCGGGGCAGGTGAGCGGTGGCATGCTGCTGGTGCGCGAGCGGCCATGGAGCGGCCAGGATGTGCAGGACGCAGGCGTTCTGGCTTCGATCTATGGCCATGCCCATGGTCTGTTCCGGACCCGGCCACGCCGGGGGCCTCGTTTTGATGTCATGGCATTGTTGAAGCGCCGGCGCGGCAAGGCGGCCATTGCGGCGGGCCTGCTGCTGGTGCTGGCGTTTCCGGTGCGGATGACGGTTCTGGCCCCGTTCGAGGTCATTCCGATCGCCCCCTTTGTGGTGGCGGCGCCGATTGAAGGGGTGATCAAGGATGTGCTGGTTGATCCCGGCCAGAGCCTTCGGGCCGGCCAGAAGATCGTGCAGTTCAACGACACCGTGCCGCGCAACCGTCTGCAGGTGGCCGAACGGGAAGTTTCGGTGTCCAAGGCGCGGCTGAAAAAAGCCAGCCAGCTTGCGTTCAGCGATGTGAGCGGGCGCCAGGAGCTGCGGCTGGCCATGGCGGATCTCGCCCTGAAGACCTCCGAGCTGAACTATGCCCGGGATGTGTTCAACCGCACCCTGATCAAAAGCGGGAAAGCCGGCATCGCCCTGTTTCCGGACAAGCAATCGCTGATCGGAAAGCCGGTGGCGGTGGGCGAGCAGATCATGCAGATTGCCGATCCGCGCCGCATCAAGATCGCCATTCATGTGCCGGTGAGCGATTCCATCGCCCTGCAGCCCGGCGCGGCGGCGCGGATCTATCTCGATTCCGATCCGGTGAACAGCCGCGATGCCAGGGTCGAGTTCATCAATTATCAGGCCAGCCCGACCCCTGAGGGCATATTGGCCTATCGGATTACCGCCAGGCTGGCCGGGTCGAATGCCCGGCTGCCCCGGCTCGGGGTGCGCGGCACCGCCAAGATCTATGGCGGCCGGGTGCTGCTGGCCGCCTATCTGTTTCGGCGCCCGTTCTCGGCCCTGCGCCAGTGGATCGGCCTGTGATGAAGCCGGACAGCGCCATATTGCCGCCCCTGCGCCGGGAGCTTGAGATCCTGCCCGGGGCGGCCGGCCATGACGGCGTGGAAAGCTGGGTGATTCACGATCCGATGCAGCACCGCTATTTCAGCATCGATGCGCAAACCAGATTTCTGCTCTCCCTGTGGCGCCAGGGGCTTTCCCTGCAGCAGATGGCACGCCTCGCGAGCGAGCGGTTGGGGCTCAGCGTGGGCGAGGGACAGATTGCCGGAGTGCTGAAATTCGTCCGCGACAATCAGCTCACCTTCGAAAACCAGGCGGGGGGCTGGCAAAGGATGGCGCAAGACGCCGCCCGGGCCAAACCGTCCCCGATGCAAGGGCTGATACGGAAATATTTCTATTTCCGGGTGCCGCTGCTGCACCCCCAGCGGCTGCTTGAGCGCCTGTCGCCCGCTATGGGTATCTTCTACTCCCAGCCCTTCCTCATCGCCCTGGCCGGGCTGGCCATGGCCGGGATTTTCCTCATCTCGCGGCAATGGGATCAATTCATCCACGGCTTCAATATTGCCTTTGCCCCCAATGGCTTGATCTACTACCTGATTGCATTGGTGTTTCTGAAGGCGCTGCATGAGCTCGGGCATGCCTTCACGGCGGTGCGCTTCGGCTGCCGGGTGCCGACCATGGGGATTGCCTTCATATTTCTTACGCCGCTTCTCTATACGGATGTGTCCGATGCCTGGCGGCTCTCCTGCCGGCGCCAGCGCATGCTGATCAGCGTGGCCGGGGTGCTGACCGAGCTGGCGGTGGCCATTGTCGCCAGTTTCGCCTGGAGCTTCCTGCCGGAGGGCAATGCCAGACAGCTCGCCTTTGCGGTGGCGACGACCGGCTGGATCATGAGCCTGACCCTCAACCTCAATCCGTGCATGAAATTCGACGGCTATTATCTGCTGTCCGATATGCTGAAAGTGGACAATCTGCAGCCGCGCGCCTTCGCGCTCGGGCGCTGGAAACTGCGCCAGGTGCTGATCGCCCCGAAACTGGCGCCGCCGGAGAAGGTGCCGGCCACGCTGGGCCAAGTGCTGATCGCCTATGCCTGGATCACCTGGGGCTACCGGCTGGTGGTGTTCTCGGCCATTGCCGGCCTGGTTTATTATTTTTATTTCAAGCTGTTGGGTCTGGTGCTGTTCGCGGCGGTGATCTGGCTGCTGATCGTCAAGCCGGTGGCCATGGAGCTTGCCCAATGGCGCCGGATCGCGCCGGAGTTGATCTCGCGCCGGCGCGGGGCGATCAGCCTGGGCGCGGCGCTGGCCGCCCTGCTGGCGCTGGCCGTGCCATGGACGGGCGGGGTGAGGGCGCCGGCGGTGCTGATGGCCGCCGACCTCACGCAGATCTATCCGGTGCGCCCCGCCAGGCTGGTCGCCGTCTCGGCCACGCCCAATATGAAGGTGGCCCGGGGTGCGCCATTGTTCCAGCTAGGTGCGCCGGGGCTCGACAAGGACATCGAGCGGGTGAAGATCGAGCATGATCTGGTGCGCCTCAGGCTGGCGCGGACCATGTCGGACAAATATGATCGCGAACAATCGCTGATCCTCAAACAGCGCCTGTCGGCGCTGCAGACCGAATTGCAGGGCCTGCTGCAGGAAAGGAAGGAACTGGTCATCCGCGCGCCGCTGTCCGGCACCGTGCTGGAAGTGCATCCCAATCTGCATGTGGGCCGCTGGGTGAAGAAGACCGACCGGCTGGCGCTGATCGCTTCGGGCCGGAAGTATCGCGTGAGCGGATATGTTCCCGAGGCGGATCTCGCCCGCCTGAAATCGGGAGCGGGCGGGGCTTTCATAGCGGACGATCCGGGCTATAGCCGCTTTCCGGTCCGGCTTGCCGAAATCACTCCGGCGGCGGCCGGACAGATCGGCATTGCCGAGCTGGCCTCGGTCAATGGCGGGGGAATTGCGGTCAGGACCGATGCCCGCGAGCGTCTTATTCCCACCGTGGCGCAATATCAGATCGAACTGGCGCCCAGCGCGGCCATAGCAGCGCCCAATCAGCTCATTCGCGGCGTTGTGCATCTGGAGGGGCGGGCCGAGAGCTATCTCAGCCGTGCCTGGCACCGGATTTCCAGGCTGGTGATGCGGGAAAGCGGCTTCTGAACGGATCGTCTTCACGCGGTGATCCCCCAGGAAACCCATGGATTTTGGCGATTGGTTAACCTTAACGGTCTAAAAATTAACAAGGGTTTGCGCGGGATATGGGAGTCCTGGCGGCCCGCCGGAGTATCGCCCCGAACCGCCAATGAAACCGATGGCCATCGATGAAGCATGATCACCCAGATAGCGGTTTGCCGGCAGCGCCGTTTGCCTATGAGGAGCTGGAGGCGCGCATTGCCTTTGACGGCGCCCTTGCGGTGAGCGCCGCCGAGGCGGCGGGCGATGACGGGCAGGCCGGCGGGGATGAGCCTCAGGGCGCGGCGGATAGCGATTTCTCAGAGCCCTTTGGCGAGGCGGCGGCGCTGGC
>PKTQ01000170.1 GCA_002869085.1 Hyphomicrobiales bacterium
GGGTGCGCGGCTCGGCGGAGACGGGCAGGAAAGCCGATTCGTGCTCGAACTGGACAAGCCGGTCGCCTTTCGGGTGTTCACCCTGGCCGACCCGTATCGAGTGATTCTCGACATGCCCCAGGTCAACTTCCAGTTGAAAAAAGGGCAGGACGGCGTCGGCGCCGGACTGATCAGCGCCTATCGCTACGGAGTGTTCTCCGAGGGCAAATCGCGAATCGTGATCGACGTGCTCGCCCCGGTCGCGGTGCGCAAATCCTTCATGCTCAAACCGGTCGACGGCAAGCCGGCCCGGCTGGTGCTGGATCTGGTGCGCACCGACCGTTCCGGCTTTCTGGCCCATACCGCCAGCGCCGCCGCCGCCCGCCGGGCCGAACGGGCCAGGCAGCGCCGGGTCGCCAACAGCCTGCGCGGCGTGAATGTACCATTGCCCCGCACCAAGCCGAGGATGATGGGTGCGGGCGGCAAGCGTCGCCCGGTCGGTAAGCCGGTGGTGGTGATCGATCCCGGCCATGGCGGCATCGATCCCGGCGCCTCGGGCCGGCGCGGCAGCAAGGAAAAGCATCTGGTGCTGGCCTTTTCAAAAACCCTCTACGCCAAGCTGAAGGCTTCCGGGCGCTATGATGTGCATATGACCCGCACCCGCGATGTGTTCATCCGGCTCAGCGAGCGGGTGCGCATCGCCAGCCGCCATCATGCCGATCTGTTCATTTCGATTCATGCCGATTCCATCCGCAGGGGCAATATTCGCGGCGCCACCATCTATACCCTGTCGGAAAAATCCTCGGATAAGGAGGCCGCCGCTCTGGCCGCCAAGGAAAACCGCGCCGACATCATCGCCGGCGTCGATCTGGAGGACGCCCCTGATGAACTGGCCGGCATCTTCATCGACCTGGCCCAGCGCGAGGCCAAGAACGAATCGATCAAATTCGCCCGGACCGCCATCCGCAGCATGCAGCACATCCGCCTGAACCGGAATCCGCACCGTTATGCCGGTTTCCGGGTGCTCAAATCGCCCAATTTCCCCTCGGTGCTGATCGAGCTCGGTTATCTGAGCAGCCGCAAGGACGAGAAATTGCTGAGTTCCAAACGCTGGCGCAACAATGCCGCCGGCGCGGTCGCCCAGGCCATCAACGGCTATTTCCGCAAGCGCCTGGCCAATCGCTGATCCTGAAGGCGCGGCGGATTTAACATTGGCGGTGCCACATTTTCTCCTCATCCGGGGGCAATAGTCCCGCAGCGCCGGGGCGGCTGTTTATTTCCGCCCCAAAGCCGGTTATTCTTCCGACTGATTCCATCGCCGCGTTCCGGCCCCGTCACCAGGGTACATCCAGGATACATAGTTGAGACTGACAACGTAATGATCTTAAAGCTGATAGGATATCTGTTCGCGGCAGGTGTGTTTTTGTTTCTTGTCGGCGCCGGCGTGGCGGCTTACGGCATCTGGTATGTCTCGCAGGACCTGCCCGACTATGAGATTCTGGCCAAATACGAACCGCCGGTGATGACCCGCATTCATGCTGGCGACGGCGCCCTGCTGGCCGAATATGCCACTCAGCGCCGGCTGTTCGTGCCGATTCAGGTGATCCCCGACCGGGTGATCCATGCCCTGCTGTCCGCCGAGGACAAGAATTTCTACAATCATGCCGGTATCGACCCTCGCGGCGTCGCTCGGGCGATTGTCATCAATATCCGCAACAAGCTGGCAGGAAGGGGCCGCCGGCTGGTGGGCGCCTCCACCATCACCCAGCAGGTGGCCAAGAACTTCCTCTTGTCCAGCGAGCAGAAGCTGGAGCGCAAGCTGAAGGAGGCGGTGCTGGCGCTGCGCATCGAGAAGACCTTCTCGAAAGATAAAATTCTAGAACTCTATATGAACGAGATCTATCTCGGCCTCGGCTCCTATGGTTTTGCCGCCGCCTCGCTGAATTATTACGGCAAGCCGCTGCACGAGCTCAATCTGGCCGAGGCGGCCTATCTGGCGGCGCTGCCCAAAGCGCCGGGCAATTATCACCCGTTCAAATATCCCGACCGGGCCATTGTGCGCCGCAACTGGGTCATCGACCAGATGGTCAAGAACGGCTATGTCCAGCCCAAACAGGCCGAGCAGGCCAAAGCCATGGGGCTGAATGTCAAGCCGCGCAAATTCGGCGCCCATATTTTCGCCGCCGATTACTTTGCCGAGGAGGTGCGGCGCAAGCTGGTCGACCTTTACGGCGAGAAGAAGCTGCTCGAAGGCGGGCTTTCGGTGCGCACCACGCTCGATCCGGAATTGCAGGTCATTGCCCGCCGCGCCCTGATCAAGGGGCTGGTCGGCTATGACCGCCGCCATGGCTGGCGCGGCGCGGTCAACACCATCATCCCGGACGGAGACTGGGGCGCATCGCTGGCCAAGCTGGATGCCCTGCAGGATATCGCTCCCTGGCGCATGGCGGTGGTGCTGCGGGTCGACAAGACCGGCGCGCTGATCGGGCTGCGGCCGCCCAAGCAGGTCGACGGCACCCTCGACAAGGCCCGCGAACAGGGGGTGATCCCGTTTGCGGAAATGAAATGGGCCCGCAAGGCCAGGGGCAAGCGCGGGCTTGGCCCCAAGCTCAAGGGCGCCGATGATGTGCTCAAAGCCGGCGATGTGATCTATGCCGCCCCCGCCAAGGCCGGCGGCAATGTCTGGCAATTGGTGCAGATCCCCGAGGTGTCCGGCGGCATTGTCGCCCTGGATGTGCATACCGGCCGCATCAAGGCGCTGGTCGGCGGTTTCAGCTATCAGATGAGCCAGTTCGACCGCGCCATGCAGGCCCGGCGCCAGCCCGGCTCCTCGTTCAAGCCTTTTGTCTACGCCGCCGCGCTCGACAATGGCTATACCCCCTCATCGGTGGTGATGGACGCGCCGATCGCCATCCACCAGACCGGCTCCAGCAAGACCTGGAAGCCCCAGAATTACGGCAAGGAATTCTACGGCGAATCCACCCTGCGGCTCGGCATCGAAAAATCGCGCAATGTGATGACCGTTCGTCTCGCCCAGGACATGGGCATGAAGACCGTGGTCGCCTATGCCCGCCGCTTCGGCATTGACGACAACATGCTGCCGGTGCTGTCCATGGCGCTGGGCGCCGGCGAGACCACCCTGATCCGCATGGCCACCGCCTATGCCATGCTCGCCAATGGCGGCAAGCGCATCGAGGCCTCGCTGATCGACCAGATTCAGGACCGCTACGGCAAGACCGTGTTCCGCCACGACAAGCGCGAATGCACCGGCTGCATGGCCGATGCCTGGCAAAATCAGGACGAGCCGGAAATCCAGGATATCCGCGAGCAGATCATCAATCCCTATACCGCCTATCAGATCACTTCGATGCTGGAAGGGGTGGTGCAGCGCGGCACCGGCGCCGTCGTGAAGAAAGTGGGCAAGCCCCTGGCCGGCAAGACCGGCACCACCAATGACGAAAAGGACGCCTGGTTCGTCGGTTTCTCGCCTGATCTGGCGGTTGGCATCTATGTGGGCTATGACACTCCGCGCCCCATGGGCCGGGGCGAGACCGGCGGCGGGCTGGCGGCGCCCATCTTCCGCGACTTCATGGCCGACGCCCTCAAGAACGAGCCGGCGATTCCGTTCCGCGTGCCGGAGGGGATCAATTTTGTCCGCATCAGCCGCACCACCGGGCGCCTGCCCGAATTCGGCGAAAAGGACGTGATTCTCGAAGCCTTCAAGCCCGGCAACATGCCGCCCGAAACCACCGATGTCATCGGCGGCGGCGAGCTGTCCGGCACCGCCGGCAGCGACACCGATTCCACCCTGACCTCCGGTTCCGGCGGGCTGTATTAGGCCTTTGCGCCGGGCTTTGCCCGCCATTCCGCCATGGCTGCGTTCAATCATTTACAGCGCCGGGCTTTGCGGCTAATTTCGCAAGCCATTCAACCAGCATCAGGAGCACCGGGACATTGCGGGCCGAAGCACAAAGTCTTGTCGATGAAATTGAGCAGTCGCTGGCGCTGCTGAGGAGGCATCTTTGACTGGGATGCGGCCCTCAAACGCCTGGATGAGCTGAACCGCGAGGTTGAAGCCCCGGATCTGTGGGACGATGCGGAGGCGGCGCAGAAGGTCATGCGCGAGCGCCAGATGCTGGAAAGTTCGATCAAGGCCTGCAAAGAGCTGCAAAACGCCCTCGATGACAATATCGGCCTGATTGAAATGGGCGAAGAGGAAGGCGACGAGGACGTGGTCGCCGAGGCCGAGGCGGCCCTGAAGACCCTGCGCGACGAAGCCGCGCGGCGCGAGCTGGAGGCGCTGCTGTCCGGCGAGGCCGACGCCAACGACACCTATCTCGAAGTTCATTCCGGCGCCGGCGGCACCGAGAGCCAGGACTGGGCCAATATGCTGCTGCGCATGTATCTGCGCTGGGCCGAGCGGCGCGGTTTCAAGGCTGAGGTGATGGAATCGAGCGCCGGCGAAGAGGCCGGCATCAAATCGGCGGTGATCCACATCAAGGGCCCCAATGCCTATGGCTGGGCCAAGACCGAATCCGGCGTGCACCGGCTGGTGCGCATCTCGCCTTTCGACTCCAATGCCCGCCGCCACACCAGCTTCGCCTCCGTCTGGGTCTATCCGGTCATCGACGACACCATCGATATCGAAATTCTCGACAAGGATGTGCGCATCGACACCTACCGCGCCAGCGGCGCCGGCGGCCAGCACGTCAACACCACCGACAGCGCCGTGCGCATCACCCATCTGCCCACCAATATCGTGGTGCAGTGCCAGAGCCAGCGCTCCCAGCACAAAAACCGCGCCAGCGCCTGGGACATGCTGCGCGCCCGGCTCTATGAGGCCGAGCTGCAAAAGCGCGAGGAGGAATCCCAGGCCGAAGCCGCCTCCAAGACCGAGATCGGCTGGGGCCACCAGATCCGCTCCTATGTGCTGCAGCCCTATCAGTTGGTGAAGGATCTGCGCACCGGGGTCGAAACGAGCAACACCCAAGGGGTGCTCGACGGCGATATCGA
>PKTQ01000358.1 GCA_002869085.1 Hyphomicrobiales bacterium
CTTGCGCCCCAGCGCCCGCCACACCCCGGCCATGCCAAGGGCGATGGTCAGCAACGTCGCCAGCGCCACGGTCAAAGCCGCCGCCAGCGGAAACAGCATGAACTCCGCATGCATCAACTGGGTCAGCACCCCCCAGGCGATCAACGAGCCGGCAATCAGCGCAAAGCCGCCGGCGGTCAGCCCCAACAGCAGAAATTCCGTCAGATAGGACAGCATCAATTGCCGCCGCGTCACCCCGGTGGCTTTCAGGATCGCCGCCTCATAGATGCGCGCCTGCAGGCCGGCGGCGATCGCCCCCGCGAGCACCAGCGCGCCGGCGAGGATGGTCACCAGGCTGGCCAGCCGCACCGCCAGCATGAACTGCCCCAGCAGCCCATTGACCTTGCCGAGCGCCTCGCGCACCCGGAGCGCCGTCACATTGGGCCAGCGGGCCGACACTTCTCTGAGCAGGGCGTCCTCTTCCGCCGGCGCCACCGCCGCCGTGGCCAGATGCACATGCGGCGCGCCTTTCAGCGTGTTGGGCGAGAACACCATCACGAAATTGATCCCCAGCGAGGTCCAGTCCACCTGGCGCAGGCTGGCGATGCGGGCGCTGATGTCCCGCCCCATCACATTGACGGTGATCTCATCGCCGACCGCAAGCCCCAGCGCCCGCGCTTCGCGCGCGCTGAACGAGACCAGCGGCGGGCCCGTATAACCCTGGCCCCACCATTGCCCGGCCACCAGCGATGAGCCCTTGGGCAGGGTCTCGGCATAGGTGATGCCCCGATCGCCGCTCAGCACCCAGCGTGCTTCGCTCGGCTTGGGATATTTTTCTACCTCGATGCCCTTCAGCCGGATAATGCGCCCGCGCAGCATCGGCACCGTCTCCACCTTTTCGACCCCCGGCGCCGCCGCGACCTGCGCCGTGAAATCAGCCAGTTGCGGCGGGCGGATGCCGGCAAAGAAAAACGCCGGCGCCCGCTCCGGCAGGCGCGCCGAGAGCTGGGTGGTGAGGTTAAGATCGATCTGCGCCAGCGCCGCGGTCAGAGTGAGCCCCATGCCGAGCGCCAGAATCGCCCCCGGCGTATGGGCGCCGGGCCGGTTGAGCGCGCCGATACCGAGGCGGATTTCCGGCCCCAGCCCCCGCGGCGCATGGCGCGCGGCGCCGGTCAGCCCGCGCGACAGGGCCGCCAGCGCCCCGAAACACAGGATCGCGCCCAGCACAAACAGCACCGCCAGCCGCCGGTCGCTGA
Source organism: Hyphomicrobiales bacterium (assembly GCA_002869085.1). Classification (GTDB taxonomy): domain Bacteria; phylum Pseudomonadota; class Alphaproteobacteria; order Rhizobiales; family BM303; genus BM303. The sequence continues at coordinate 1,236 of PKTQ01000358.1, forward strand.
CCCCGAGAATGATCAGGGCGCTCAGCCCCGCCACCAGCGCCGCGATGAGGGCCGCATCCATCAGGCGGGCATGCTGGCGCAGCGGCGATATGGCGTCGCGAAACAGGGCCGCCGGCGCGATGTCCCGTGCCCGCCCCAGCGGCCAAAGGGCGAAGATCAGCGCGATCATCACCCCGGACAGGGCCGCGTAAACCAGAGGCGCCGCCCCCATTGTTGCCTGGAGCGGCAGCGGCGACAGGCCGGCGAGCGCCCCGACCAGCAGATAGGGCAGCAGCGCCCCGGCGATCAGCCCCGCCGCCACCCCCAGCAGGGTGAGCATCAGGATTTGCGCCAGATAGATCTGATAGACCCGCCGCCCGCTCAGCCCCAGACATTTCAGGATCGCGATGGTGTTACGGCGTCCCTCTAGATAGGTGCGCACCGAGCCCGCCACCCCGACCCCGCCGGTGACCAGCGCCGCCAGGGCGATAAAAGTGAAAAACAGGGTGATGCGGCCGACAAAGCGCTTCAGCCGCGGCGCCGCATTGGCCCGGTCGCGGATGCGCCAGCCCGCTTCGGGCAGGTCCGCCTTCACCCCGGCCACCGCCCGTTCGATATCCGCCTCACCCGGCTCGCCCGGCAGGCGCACCCGCATGCGCCATCGGATCAGGCTGCCCGGCTGCACCAGCCCGCTGGCCATCAGCGCAGGCTCGCTCATCATCACGCGGGGGCCGACCAGAAAACCGGACCCGACCCGGTCCGGCTCGGAGGCGATCAGGCCGCCGATCCGGTAGCGGGCGCTGCCGATCACCAGCACATCGCCGACCCTGGCCTTTAGCCGTGACAAAAGCCCTTCCTCGACGAGCACGTTCCATTGCTCGCCTTCGGGCTTGAGGGCGTCCGCCAGGGGCATGTCCGGGCTGATCGCAAGTTCGCCGACCAGCGGATAGGCCCGGTCGATCGCCTTGATTTCCACCAGCGCCGGCACCGCCGCGCCGCCCTCCGTGCGGGCCATGGCCCGCAGCGAGGCGACGGTGCTGACCTGTCCCAGCCGCCGCAACCGCGCCAGCTCCGCAGGCTTGGCGCGCCGGTGTGTGAGGGTGAACTCCGCATCGCCGCCCAGCAGGGCGCGGCCCTGCTCGGCCAGGGATGTCTGCAGCGTCGCCGACAGGCCCAGCACCGTGGCCACCGCCGCCACCCCCAGCGCGATGCAGACCAGGAACACCCCGAAACCGGACAGACCGCCGCTGAGATCGCGCCAGGCGAAACGCACCACGCTCGGCCACTTGCCGCTCATTCCACGATCTGCCCGTCTTCGAGATGAATCACCCGCCCGCAGCGCCCGGCCAGCTCCGGATCATGGGTGACCAGAAACAAGGTCACCCCATGGCTGGCCGAGAGATCGAACATCAGATCAGCCACATGTTTGCCGGTTTCCATGTCGAGATTGCCGGTGGGCTCGTCGGCCAGAATCAGCCGGGCGCCCCCGGCCAGCGCCCGCGCCAGCGCCACGCGCTGCTGCTCGCCGCCCGACAGCTCGCCCGGATAATGCTGCAACCGTTCCGAAAGACCGGTCTGATCGAGAAAATGCCGGGCCTGGTCGCGGGCGTCCGCCTTGCCGGCAAATTCCAGCGGCGTCGCCACATTTTCAAAAGCGGTCAGGGTCGGAATCAGGTGAAAGGACTGGAACACGATGCCGATATGGGCGGCGCGAAACCGCGCCAGCGCATCCTCGCCCAGCGCGCCGATATCGGTGCCGGCGATCACCACCTTGCCGGCGCTGACCCGTTCCAGCCCCGCCGCCGCCATCAAAAGCGTGGACTTGCCGGAACCGGACGGCCCGCGAAGGCCGACGGTTTCTCCCGGCTCGACATTCAGGCTCACGCCCTTCAATATATGCACACCGCCCGCATTGCCTGCGAGCCTGACATGAACATCCTGCAGTGAGATCATGCACCAACACCCTGAACCTGAACCCGGACCGGCCGGCCTGACGCCATCAACGCCCGCCTCTCTTCCATATGGCGGGCCTGGCGGCGTCTTCAAGCAAGCCGCGCGGATTATGATCCTGCTTGTCTGGCTTATTCCCGCCTTTGCCCCCGCGACCGCCGGCGCCGCACCCGCAGGCGCCCCCGTGATCACTGTGCTGGGTGACAGCCTCAGCGCCGGTTACGGGCTGGCCCGCAATGAGGCCTTTCCCGCCCAATTGCAACAGGCGCTCACCGCTGAGGGCCTGGCCGCCGAAATCCGCAATGCCGGGGTCTCGGGCGACACCGCCGAGGACGGCCTCGCCCGGCTCGACTGGGCGGTGGCCGGGGATGTGCGCGCCGTGATCCTCGCCCTTGGCGCCAATGACGCCCTGCGCGGCCATGCCCCGGCCCGCATGAAGAAGGCTTTGGAGCAAATCCTGGCCCGCCTCAAGGCGCGGAACATCGCCGTGCTGCTGGCCGGCATGAAATCGCCGCGCAATATGGGGCCGGAATATATCGCCGCCTATGACCGGGTGTTCCCCGAGCTGGCGCTGAAATATGACGCGATATTGCTGCCATTCTATCTGGAAGGGGTCGCCGCCCGCCCCGAGCTTAATCTCAGCGACGGGCTGCACCCCAACCCGCAAGGCGTGGCCCGCATGGTACAAAACGCCCTGCCCTATGTGAAAAAGCTGATTAATCGCATCGGACGCCGGAACTGACGGGAAGCAGCATGCCCCCGCCGGCGCGCGCCCGTGTTCTGAATTTGGTAATTTCAATATATAAAACCGGATTTTCACCCCCTTTAAAATCGTTCTATTTATTGCCGCGCCGAGGGTGGGAATATGCGGCCCGGAGCAGGCCGGTCTAAACCCGGAATTCCCGCAACCGGCTTACGAAAAATAACCAATAATTTTTGTGTTTATTAACCAAGTTCTGCTCAAACAGAGAACGGGTTTTCGTTCTGATTATTTTGAGAATTACAGGGGTATGTCATGTTGAGGGGTATATCATGTTGAAAAGTCTTTCCATCGGCCAGCGGATCACCATTGGATTTGCCGCCGTAACCTTGGTGGCCATATTGGTCGTCATGGCGATGAACCAGATTTCCATGTCCGGATTGGCGTCGAAATCGGCGCAGACCGAATTGCGCGGCTATGTCAAAACTCTGAAAAGCGCCATCGCCGCCGAAGCGCGCCGGGCCGAATCGATGAGCGCGCTGGTCGCCAATATTCCGGACGCCCACCGCCTGTTCGCCGAACAGGACCGCCAGGGCCTGTTCGATCGGTTCGTGCCCGCCTTCAAGGTGCTGAAAAAAGACTATGCCGTGCGCCAGTTCCAGTTTCACAATCCGCCGGCCACGTCCTTTGCCCGCATTCACAAGCCGAAGAAATTCGGTGATGACCTGTCCTCGTTCCGCAAGACCGTGGTCAATACCAACAGCGTCAAAAAACCGACCGTCGGCACCGAAATCGGCGTCGCTGGGCTCGGCGTGCGCGGCATGGTGCCGGTATTTCACGACGGCAAACATGTGGGCTCGGTCGAATTCGGCATGTCTTTCGGCCAGCCTTTTTTCGATCAGTTCAAGCGCGATTACGGTGTCGAGGCAGCGCTCTATCTGAAACGCGGCGACAAATATCAGCGTTTCGCCACCACTTTCGGCACCCTGGATCCGTTTGACCAGACCGGGCTCAATCGCGCCTTTGACGGCGGCGAAAGCCTCGGCGAGCTTGAATTTGCCGGCCATCCGATGGCGGTTCTGGCCGAGCCGATCAACA
>PKTQ01000103.1 GCA_002869085.1 Hyphomicrobiales bacterium
CTGCGGCGCCTGCGTCCAGACCTGCCCCACCAATGCCCTGACCGACCGTTACCGCCCCACGACCCGCGCTTTCGAGCGTGAGGTCCGGACCGTCTGCACCTATTGCGGGGTCGGCTGCAATCTCGACGTCAAGGTCGATGGGGACCGGGTGGCGGCGATCAGCGGCCATCGCGCCGCCGCCGCTAATCACGGCCATACCTGTCTCAAGGGCCGCTTTGCCTTCGAATTCGCCCATCATCCCGACCGGCTCACCAGCCCGTTGATCCGCAAAAACGGCGAACTGGTGGAGGCAAGCTGGGACGAGGCGCTTGGTTTCATCGCCCGCCGTCTTGGGCATATTCGCGCGGCGCATGGCCCCGACGCCATTGCCGGCATCTCCTCGGCCCGCTGCACCAATGAAGAAAACTATCTGATGCAGAAATTCATGCGCGCGGTGGTCGGCACCAATAATATCGACGGCTGCGCCCGCGTCTGCCACGCCCCCACCGCCTGGGGCATGCAGAAGACCTTCGGCACCGGCGCCGCCACCAATTCGGTCGAGGAAATTCCGCTCGCCGACTGCCTGATGGTGGTGGGCGCCAACCCGAGCGCCGCCCATCCCGTCACCGGCGCGCGCCTGAAACAGGCGGCGATGAAGGGCGCGAAGCTGATCGTCATCGACCCCATTCGCACCAAGCTGGCGGCCATGGCCGACATCCATCTGCAATTAAAGCCCGGCAGCAATGTGCCGCTCCTGTTCATGTTCTGCCAGGCGCTGATCCACAACGATCTGCTGGACGAGGCTTTCATCGGTGCGCGCACTGAAGGGTATGAAGAGTTCAAGGCCAGGATCATGGCTCAGGATGTGGGCCGGCTGGAGGCGCTCACCGGCGTCCCGCGCGCCGAGGTCGAGGCGGCGGCGCGGCTTTACGCCGAGGCCGGCAATGCCATGGCGTTTCACGGCCTTGGGGTCACCGAGCATTTTCAGGGCAGCCGCGCGGTGATGCTGCTCGCCGACATCGCCATGATGACCGGCAATCTCGGCCGCCCCGGCGTCGGCGTCAATCCGCTGCGCGGCCAGAACAATGTGCAGGGCGCCGCCGATATGGGCGTGCAGCCCCATCAGGGCGCCGGCTATCTCGACGTGGCCGACCCGGAGATCAACCGGCTTTACGCCGAGCATTACGGGGTCGCGGTGCCGTCCGGGCCGGGCTTAAAAATTCCGGAAATGTTCGGCGCGGCCCGCGAGGGCGCCCTGAAGGCCCTGTGGATCATGGGCGAGGACGTGCTGCAGACCGACCCCAATTCCTGCGAGGTGAAATTCTCCCTCGGCCGGCTCGAATTGCTGATCGTGCAGGAGCTTTTCATGACCGAAACCTGCACCATGGCCGATGTGGTGTTGCCGGCGGCTTCGTTCCTGGAGAAATCCGGCACCTTCACCAATTCCGACCGCCGGGTCCAGAAGGTGCGCGCCGCCATCCCGCCGCGCCCCGGCACAAGGCCGGACGGGCAGATCGTCTGCGATATCATGAACCTGATGGGTTATGACCAGGGTGAATACGACCCCGCCGCCGTGCTGGCCGAAATCGCCCGCATCGTGCCGTTCTTCAAGGGCATCACCTGGGACAATATCGACGAGGACGGCCTGCAATGGCCGGTATTGGAGGACGGCGTCGGAACGCCGGTGCTGCACGGGACGCGCTTCAAGCATGAAAACGGCAAGGCCCGCTTCATGTTCCACGATTATCAGCCCTCGCCGGAGCTTGGCCGTCTCGGCGCGGATTTCCCCTATATCCTTACCACCGGGCGCATTCTCGAGCACTATAATTGCGGCAGCATGACCCGCCGCACCCCCAATGCCGAGCTTGTGGATCATGACGTGCTGCTGATGCACCCGGAGGACGGCGCCCGCGAGGGCATCGCCGATGGCGGCCGCGTCGAGATCAGCTCGGCCAACGGCACCACCCATCTGCGCGTCAAGCTCAGCGAGGACGTCAACCAGGGTGTTCTCTTCACCACTTTCCACTTCCCGGAAATCGCCATCAACCACCTGACCAGCAACATCTTCGAGCAGGTTACCATGACCCCGGAATACAAGGTGGTGGCGGTCAATGTGAAGGTGGCCTAGGCCGGAACAGATTATCAGCCAAAAGCCCAAGCTCACCCTCCCACCGCCCTTAAGTCAAACTCCCTGAGGGCGGTGGGGAGGGGGAGCGGGGCGGGCAGGATCGGCAGAAAGACAAAAGCCGGGTAGGACCGGCAGAAGCATATGAGGCCTGCTTTCCCACCCGCCACCCTTGGGTCCACACTCCCTGGGTGGCCGGGTGGGGCAGCGGGCCAGTACCGTTATTTGCACAAAGAGTGTGAGCACGATTTCGTGCGGCAAAGCCGGAAAGAATACGCTCGCGGGACGATCCGTACAAACATCATTGCAGGCTATTTCAGCATCTTAAAGCGCAGAGTGAAGGGCGTTTATCCTCATTGCGGTAAACAGCACCTTCAATGCTATCTGGCCGAGTTTGATTTTCGTTATAACAATCGTGAGAAGATGCGGTGTGATAATTTTATGCGCGCAGAAACCACGATATCTGGAGCCGTTGGCAAGAGGCTGATGTACAGGGACTTATCTCTGGTATAAAATCTTGCCACAAGGGAGTTAGTTGCATGGCACAGCCAGACAATATACCGACAGATTTAACGCTTGACGTTGGTGGTGACCTGACACCAGAAGAATTTGTTGCCGCTGTACGAGACTTTTTTGGCTATGTCACTGAAATCACGGCTGCTCAAAGTGGTGATGGCTCTGATGTTACTTGGACCGTACGTGTGCGTGAGGGGAGCTCTTTAGTAGGCGTGGAACCAAATCAGACTGCCCCAAGTTCCCGCCTTAGCATGATCTATGAACAGGCAAAATATGGGCTGACCGCATTAACCCAAGGAGAAATCAGCAACTCTGGCCTAACAGATAAAGCGGTTAGCCACCTCAAACGGTTATCTGAATTGGCTGAGAAACAGAAAAACGCTCCAATCAATATGTGGATAAAGCGTGAATCCATGCAAATCGGAGGGAATATATATAAGCGTATAAAGGAGGAATTGGAATCCGATTATTACGATAATGGGTGCCTTGAAGGACGCTTGGAAGCTATTCAGGACGTTAGTGGAGCGCTTAGGATTCGCGTGAAAGATTTTCTCTATCCGAGGGCGATCAACTGCATCGTTCCCGAGCGGATGATTGACACTGTATTGCATAGTTTTCGCAAAAGAGTTGAGATAGAAGGAATAATTCACTATCGGAGTAATGGAACTCCAATTAGCATTGAGGCTAATAGTATTGATGTTCTGCCAGAAGATAATGAACTGCCAACTGCTGCCGACGTGAGAGGAATACTGACCTCCGCATGACTGTCGAAAAAATATATTGGGATAGCGATTGCTTTCTTGGCCACTTCAAGGATGAAGACGGGAAGGCAGAAAAATGTGATGGCGTAATCCAAAGGGCTGAGCGCGGTGAGGTGATAATTGTCACATCGGCTTTAACTTTGGCAGAAGTTTTGTGGATGCGCGGCCAAACCAAGATTGACAAGAGCAAAGAGGATATAGTCAAGCGGTTTTTCCGTCGCAGTTATATTCGTGTATACAACGTAACTCGTAAGATTTCTGAGAATGCTCAAGATTTAGTATGGGACAGTAGCATAAAACCAAAAGATGCAATACATGTCGCAACCGCTATTCACTTGGATGTGTCCGCTCTAGAGACCTTTGATCAAAAATTAATTGGCAAAAGCGGGACTGTTGGCAACCCACTTCTCTTGATTAGAGAGCCGCAAGAAGCGGAGCAGGGTAGATTCAACTTGCCTGAGAATCGGCATAACAAAGAAAACTAAAGCGCTAAGCCAGATAAATAGGTTCTCTAAAGCCACATGTGAAATAGGCTGTAACGAATCCGAAGATGCTTTTGAACGTAAGCTAAAGAAGTAGGCAGCACAGCCATAACCAACGTGGCTAAACTGTCAGGTCAATACCGTCTCAATACAACATTTGTTTGCGCGCCCTACTGGAGCCCTGAGCCTGGACTTGAGTCCGGGTGAATTGGCGCGGGGTACAGCAAAGACGGCGCTGATCCCTCAACTCCCCGGCGCGCCAAGTTCCAGATGCGTCACGATGAAATCGGCAATGTCCCGCACCCGGTTGCGCTCGAAGCAGGGCAGGTGTTCATCGCTGATCGGCTCGTCGGAAGCGATGGCGACGATGGTCGGGTCTTCCGGGGCCAGAGGCCGGCGCTCCGAGCCCGCAAGGCGCAGCTCGATCTTGGGATGGTCCTCCATCTTATAGCCTTCGACGATCACCACATCGCACGGGCTCAGTTTCGAGAGCACATCGCGAAACACCGGCTCTTCGGCGCCGCGCAGCTCGCGCATCAGCGCCCAGCGCGAATTGGAGATGATCGCCACCTCCTGCGCCCCGGCATTGCGGTGCAGGAAGCTGTCGCGGCCCGGCTTGTCGAGGTCGAAGCCGTGATGGGCATGCTTGATCGTCGAGACCGCATAGCCGCGATCGGACAATTCCTGGACGATCCGGGTCACCAATGTGGTCTTGCCGGAGTTTTTAAACCCGGCCACGCCGAACACCGGAAAGGGAAGGGGGGTGGTCATGGCTGTTGCCTCTTTGTTGTTGCCTTGATCTGTCGCTGGTTGCGTTTGGCTGCTAGACTGACCATATCAGATTTATGGTCTCATGCCTGTATCGGAAGAGGGTCTCATCATGTCAACCCAAACCGTCAGGCCGCCCGCCGTCGCCGGGCTGTTCTACCCCGGCGAGCCCTCGGCCCTGGCCGGGCAGATCGGCCGGTTGCTTGAAAATGTCGAAGATCTCATTGCCGCCCCCAAAGCGCTGATCGTGCCTCATGCGGGCTATATCTATTCCGGCCCGGTCGCCGCCAGCGCTATGGCCCAGCTTCGCCCCCACCGGGGCA
>PKTQ01000271.1 GCA_002869085.1 Hyphomicrobiales bacterium
CTGGATCAGGAACAGCTGGAAGCGGCCAAAATGGACGGTTCGCGCAAGATCAGCCGCTTCATCTATATCGTGCTGCCGCATCTGGCGCGGGCGGTGACGGTGGTCGTTCTGATCCAGACCATCTTCCTGCTGTCGGTGTTCGCGGAAATCCTGGTCACCACCAATGGCGGCCCTGGATATGCCTCGACCAATATCACCTATCTGGTCTATGTGCAGTCGCTTCTGCAATTCGATGTGGGCGGCGGTTCGGCCGGCGGCATCGTCGCGGTCATCCTGGCCAATATCGTTGCGATCTTCCTGATGAGGATGATCGGCAAGAATCTGGAGGCCTGAGCCATGACAATGCTGAAATTGAACAGAAACAAGATCTTGTTCACATTCCTGGCCTGGAGTGTCGGCCTGATCATCTTCTTCCCCATCCTGTGGACGGTGCTCACGAGCTTCAAGACCGAAGCCGAGGCCATCGCTTCGCCGCCGGTATTTCTCGGGTTCGACTGGACCTTAGAAAACTATAGCGAGGTTCAGGAGCGGTCGGATTATTTCCGCCATTTCTGGAACTCGGTGGTGATTTCCCTGGGCTCGACACTGCTCGGCCTGCTGATCGCCATTCCCGCCGCCTGGGCCATGGCCTTCGTGCCGGGAAAACACACCAAGGATGTGCTGATGTGGATGCTGTCCACCAAGATGCTGCCGCCCGTGGGCGTGCTGATCCCGATCTATCTGATCTTCCGGGATACCCATCTGCTGGACACACGCACAGGGCTCGTCCTGGTCCTGACGTTGATCAATCTGCCGATCATCATCTGGATGCTCTACACCTACTTCAAGGAAATCCCCGGTGAGATCCTGGAAGCGGCGCGCATGGACGGCGCCGGCCTATGGTCGGAAATCGCCTATGTCCTGACGCCGATGGCGGTTCCTGGCATCGCCTCGACCCTGCTGTTGAATATCATCCTGGCATGGAACGAGGCCTTTTGGACCCTGAACCTGACCGCGGCGAAAGCCGCGCCACTGACGGCCTTTATCGCCAGCTATTCCAGTCCGGAAGGGCTGTTCTACGCCAAACTCTCCGCAGCCTCGACCATGGCCATTGCCCCCATCCTGGTGATGGGCTGGTTCAGCCAGAAACAACTGGTCCGTGGCCTTACCTTCGGCGCTGTGAAATAGGAGCTCATCATGGGAAGCATTAAACTCAATAACGTCACTAAAAGCTTCGGCAATGTCGAAGTGATCCCACCGCTGGATCTGGATATCAATGAGGGCGAGTTCGTGGTGTTCGTCGGCCCGTCCGGTTGCGGCAAATCCACCCTGCTGCGGCTGATCGCCGGCCTGGAGGACGTCACCTCCGGCTCCATCTTCATCGATGGGAACGAAGCGACCGAAGTGCGCCCGGCCCGGCGCGGCCTGGCCATGGTGTTCCAGTCCTATGCGCTTTATCCGCATATGTCGGTGCGCAAGAACATCGCCTTTCCGCTGAAAATGGCCGGCATCGACCAGGCTGAAATCGACCGCAAGGTCGATGAGGCCTCGAATGTGCTGAATCTGGGCGACTATCTCGACCGCCGCCCCGGCCAGCTCTCGGGCGGCCAGCGCCAGCGCGTGGCGATCGGCCGGGCCATTGTGCGCGAGCCCAAGGCGTTCCTGTTCGACGAACCCCTGTCCAATCTGGACGCGGCGCTGCGGGTCAATATGCGGCTGGAAATCTCCGAGCTGCATAAGAAGCTGAAGACCACCATGATCTATGTGACCCACGACCAGATCGAAGCCATGACCATGGCCGACAAGATCGTGGTGCTGCATGCGGGCAAGGTGGAACAGGTCGGCTCGCCGATGGAGCTTTATCGCAGCCCGGCCAATCTGTTCGTCGCCGGCTTTATCGGCTCGCCGAAGATGAATTTCATCGAAGGCCCCGAGGCGCATGACCGCAAGGCCAAGACCATAGGCGTGCGCCCCGAGCATCTGCTGCTGTCGGCTGATAAAGGCACCTGGCGCGGCACGATCGGGGTATCGGAGCATCTGGGCTCGGACACCTTCTTCCATGTCACCGTCGAAGGGGTGGGCAATCTCACCGTGCGGGCGCCGGGCGAAGTGGACTATTCCTATGGCGACACGGTCTATATCACGCCCGAGGACGGCAAGGTCTATTGCTTCGATGAAAACGGCGAGGCGATCCGATGAAACGCCTGTACGGCAAATCGGCCCTGATCACCGGGGCGGCGCGCGGCATCGGCAAAGCCTTTGCCGCCGCCTTTGCCGGCGAAGGGGCCGTGGTGGCGATCGGCGATGTGGACCTGCCACGGGCCGAGGCCAGCGCGGCGGAAATCGGCATGGGGGCCTATGCGGTGCATCTCGATGTGACCGATCAGGCCTCTATCGACAAGGCCATCGCCTTTGTCGACGACAAGACGGACGGGCTCGATATCCTGGTCAATAATGCCGGTGTGTTCGACATGGCGCCAATCACCGAGATCACCCGCGAGAGCTATGAGCGGCTGTTCACGATCAATGTGGCCGGCACATTGTTCACCCTGCAGGCGGCGGCAAAAGCGATGATCGCCCGCGGCAAGGGCGGCAAGATCATCAACATGGCCAGCCAGGCCGGGCGGCGCGGCGAGCCGCTGGTGGCGGTCTATTGCGCCACCAAGGCGGCGGTGATCAGCCTGACCCAGTCGGCGGGGCTGAACCTGATCGCCCATGGCATCAATGTGAACGCCATCTCACCCGGCGTGGTGGAAGGCGAACACTGGCAGGGGGTCGACGCCCTGTTCGCCAAATATGAAAACCGCCCCCTGGGTGAAAAAATGCGCCTGGTGGGCGAGGAAGTGCCCTATGGCCGCATGGGCACCGTCGAGGACCTGATCGGCATGGCGGTGTTCCTTGCCGGACCCGAAAGCGAATATGTCGTCGCCCAGACCTACAATGTCGATGGCGGCAACTGGATGAGCTAAGCGGGGTGGCCGCGCGAGGGCGGTGCCGCGCTTGAAGGAGTTGATCATGACTCACGAATTGTGTCTGGATAATCTGAACGCCATCTCCGCATCCGCGGCGGTGCCCAAATACCAGCGAAGCCAACTCAGCCCGGGCATCCTGCATTTCGGGGTCGGAAATTTCCACCGCGCCCATCAGGCATGCTACCTCAATGCCCTGTTCAATTCGGGCCGGGATCACGACTGGGCGATCGTCGGCGCCGGGGTGATGGCCTCGGACGAGCATATGCGCCTGGCCCTGTCGCGGCAGGATTACCTGTCGACGGTGGTGGAGATGGAAGCCGAGGCCAACAGCGCCGAAGTGACCGGGGCGATGATCGATTTCCTGGCTCCAGGCAACAGCCGCGCGGTGATCGAAAATCTGGCGGACCCGGCGATACGCATCGTATCGCTGACGATCACCGAAGGCGGCTATTTCATCGACCCGGCCTCGGGCAAGTTCGACCCCGAGGCGCTGGCGATCCAGGCCGATGCGGCCCATCCCGATCAGCCGGGGACGGTGTTCGGGCTGATCGCGGCGGGATTGCGGCGGCGGCGCGAGGCCGGCACCCCGCCCTTCACGGTGATGTCGTGCGATAATGTGCCCCATAATGGGGTGGTGACCCGCAACGCCGTTACCGGCCTGGCCCGGCTGACCGATCCGGACTTCGCGGATTGGATCGCCAATGAAGTTTCGTTCCCCAACGGCATGGTGGACCGGATCACTCCGGCCACCAGCGACCGGGAGCGTGAAATCCTGCGCCGGGATTTCGGCATTGCCGATGCCTCGCCGGTGTTCTGCGAGGGGTTCACCCAATGGGTGCTGGAAGACAATTTCCCGACCGGCCGCCCCCGGCTGGAGCATGTGGGGGTGCAGTTCGTGCCCGATGTCACGCCTTATGAGAACATGAAAATCCGGATTCTCAATGGCGGCCATGCGGTGATCGCCTATCTGGCCGGGCTGCAGGATATCCATTTCGCCCATGAGGCCATGGCCAATCCACTGGTGAAGGGGTTCCTCGACAAGGTGGAATTGGAAGAAATCATCCCGATGGTGCCGCCGGTGCCGGACACGGATCTGAAGGATTATTTCGACCTGATCGTCCGGCGGTTTTCCAACCCGAAAATCGGTGACACGGTCAGGCGGCTGTGCCTCGACGGCTCGAACCGGCAGCCCAAATTCATCGTGCCGAGCATTGCCGACAATCTGGCGTCGGATGGCCCGATCGAGGGGCTGGCGCTGGAATCGGCGCTATGGTGCCGCTATTGCCATGGTAGCACGGAAAGCGGCGCTGTGATCGAGCCCAATGATCCGGATTGGGAGCGGCTGACCCGGATGGCCGGTCTTGCCCGGCAGGATCCGCTGGCCTGGCTGTCGATGCACGATATTTACGGCGATGTCGGCACATCGCCCCGGTTCAAGGCTGCGTTCACATCGGCCCTGCAGGCGGTGTGGCGGGACGGCGCCGCCGCCAGCGCGGCGCGCTATATCGGAAGCGCCGGATGAAGCATGGGGTGTTTTCGCGGCGAGCCGGCGCCGTGGCCTGGGATATCGACGGTACGCTGATCGACAGCGAGCCGCTGTTCCGCGAGGCCATGGCGGCGGTGTCGGCCGATTACGGCATCGATTTTTCCACCCTGCCCCCGGCGCTGTTCATCGGGGTCGACCTGCCGGGCATCTGGGAGCTGATCAGCCGGATGGGGGCCCGGCCCGCCGAGACCGGGGCCTGGGTTCGGGATGTCACGGACTATTATCTGGACCATGTCCCGGAGCTGACACCGATGCCGCGAGCCCGCGAGACGGTGGCGGCCATCGCGGCGATGGGCACCCCGCAGGTGGCGGTGTCGAATTCCTCGCGGGTGATCGTCGAGGCCAATCTGAACCGGCTGGAGATCGGCCGGTATTTGCGCTTTTCGATCAGCCTCGATGAGGCGGGGCGCGGCAAGCCCGACCCGGCGCCCTATCTGCTGGC
>PKTQ01000409.1 GCA_002869085.1 Hyphomicrobiales bacterium
GGTGAGCGCGAATGGGCGATGGGCCAGCCGACCACGAAGGTTTTTTTTCTGCCCATGCTCATGGAGCCAATAATTGCTGTTGCCTGAGCTCCTGGAGCAGGGGCAGCAGGGGCAGGCCGAGAATGGTGAAAAAGTCGCCTTCAATGCGCTCGAAAAGCTGGATACCCTCCGATTCGAGCTGATAGGCGCCGACGGTCTCGCACAGGCGCTCGCCGGCGCGGGCGACATAATCATCGAGAAAAGGGTCGGAAAAATTCCGCATGGTCATGTTGGTTTTTTCCGAATAGGTCCATACGGTTTTGTCATGACGGGCGAGGCTGACGGCGCTGATCAGATGATGGGTGCGCCCGCGCATGCGCGAGAGCTGCTCGCGGGCCGCCTCGATTGATTTGGGCTTGCTGAGAAGTCTGCCGTCGAACTCCAGAATCTGGTCGGCGCCGATCACCAGGGCTTCTGGATAATTGTCGCTGATATGGCGGGCCTTGCCGGAGGCCAGTTTTTCGGCGAGGGCGGCGGGGCTGTCAGCGGCAAATTCGCGCTTTAGCGCATCCTCGTCGATATTGGCCGGCAGCACCTCGAAATCGAGGCCGGCATTGCTCAAGAGCGCCATGCGGGCGCGGCTGGCCGAGGCGAGAATCAGCCGGGAATCTTGCCTGGAATCAGTGTTCATGGCGCTCATTATACAGATTGAGGATCGAGGCGGCGGTTTCCTCGATCGAGCGGCGGGTGACATCGATCACCGGCCAGTCATTGATGGCGGCGATTTCGCGCGAGGTGCGAATTTCGGAAATGATCTGGGATTTGTCGATATAATCGCTTTCCTGGCTGGCATTGAGGGAACTCAGACGGGTCTTGCGGATCTGAATCAGATAATCGACGCTGGCGATGAGACAGACGATGAGCGGGTTTTCGATGCGGAACAGAATCTCTGGCAGGGGAATATTGTTCACCAGCGGCACATTGGCGGCCTTCAGACCGCGATTGGCCAGATAGATTGAGGTCGGGGTTTTTGAGGTGCGGCTGACGCCGATCAGCACGATATCGGCATCATCCAGCTCGTCGGTCTGATTGCCGTCATCATGGGACAGGGAATAGGTGACCGCCTCGATACGTTTGAAATAGGATTCGTTGGTGCGGTGCTGGCCACCGATCTTGGGGATCGATTCGGCACCGAGATAAGAGCGCAGCGCCGACAGCGCCGGATCGAGCACCGCAATGGCGGGAATGTCGAAGGCTTCGCATGAGCGTTCGAGATGTTTCCTGAGCTCCTGGTCAACCAGGGTGAAGAGCACGATGCCGGGGGCGGACTGAATCTCACGCAGCACCCGCGACATATGTTCCGGCGTGCGCACCAGGGAATAAAGATGCTCGATGGGCTGAATGCTGGGAAATTGCACGGTCACCGATTTTGAAATGGCATTCAGGGTTTCGCCGGTGGCGTCGGATATCAGATGGAGATGGAAATATTTTTGCGCCATGATCAAATCTGTGAAGAAAGTTGTGGGCAATTGCGGTTAAAGCGGAGGATTCTCGGGCCGGCCGGGATTCGCTCATATTTGTTAATAGACGAATTCACAGCTTTCCACCTGTGCAAAAATCCACCGGATGATCGGAATAGTTCTGTGAATAAATCGAGCTCTGTCAACAGTCAACTGGCCGCATTTTTAAGTCATTCATTTTATTGACTTATTTTTCTAGGATTGCCATGGGCCGTTGCCAAAGGGCTTGAATTTGTGCACCGGGCTCTGTGGATGAAACTGAAAAAATTAATTCCTCACAGATTCAAGATTGATAAAAATAAGAAGAAAAAGATGTTATAGAAATTTGAATGAGATAGTTGGAGTTATGATCATGAGTTCAAAGCCGTTTCTGAACGTCCTGGCGGGACGCAAAACAGCTGTTCCGCCAGTCTGGATGATGCGGCAGGCCGGGCGTTATCTGCCCGAATATATGCGGGTCAGGGGCCAGGCGGGAAGCTTTCTCAATCTTTGCTATAATCCTGAGCTGGCTGCGGAGGTGACCCTGCAGCCGATCCGGCGCTTCGGATTTGATGCGGCGATTATTTTTTCGGACATTCTGGTGATCCCCCATGCGTTGGGGCAGGAACTGGCGTTTAAGGAAGGCGAAGGCCCGGTGCTGGCGCCGATAAATGACGGGGCCGGGATCGCAGGATTGGAGACGAATGGGTTTCTGGAGCGGCTGAGCCCGGTTTTCGAGGCGCTGGAGCGGGTGTCCTCGGCGCTCGGGGACGAAACCGCGCTGATCGGGTTTTGCGGCGCACCGTGGACGGTGGCGACTTATATGGTGGGTGGGCGCGGCTCCAGCGACCAGAAGGCGGCGCGGATGATGGCCTATCAGAATGAAGAGGATTTCTCCAGGCTGATGGATATTCTGGTCGACGCGTCGATCGCCTATCTGACGGCTCAGGTGAAGGCTGGGGCCGAGGCGGTTCAGGTTTTCGATA
This sequence comes from Hyphomicrobiales bacterium, assembly GCA_002869085.1. Lineage (GTDB taxonomy): Bacteria > Pseudomonadota > Alphaproteobacteria > Rhizobiales > BM303 > BM303. Next base: position 2,465 of record PKTQ01000409.1, read on the forward strand.
GCTGGGCGGGAAATCTGCCGGAGCCGGAATTTGAAAAATGGTGCACCGAGCCGATGCGGCTTATCCGCGAAGGGCTGGCTGAAAACTGCCCGGAGGTGCCGGTGATCGGCTTTCCGCGCGCGGCGGGGGAGAAATATCTGCCCTATGTACAGCGCAGCGGTGTGAGCGCGGTGAGTCTCGATAGCTCCATGTCGACACGGTGGGCGGCTGAACATTTGCAGCCGCTGGTGCCGGTCCAGGGTAATCTCGACCCGCTGCTGGTGGTATCCGGCGGCAGGGCGATGGAGCGCGAAGTGCGGCGCATCAGGGACGATCTCAGCGGGGGCGGCCATATATTCAATCTCGGTCATGGCCTGGTGCCGGAAACTCCGCCGGAGCATGTGGCGCGGGTGATCGAGATATTGCGGGAATCAGTCTGAATGCTGGATTTTCTGTCCGATCTTTATCCCTGGACCAAAGCTTTGCATGTGATCTCGGTGATCGCCTGGATGGCGGGGCTTTTCTATCTGCCGCGGCTGTTTGTCTATCATGCCATGGAGGATAACAGTCAATCCATGTCGGACAGGTTCAAGGTCATGGAAATGAAGCTGTATAAATACATCACCATGCCAGCGATGATTTCATCATGGACATTCGGCCTGATGATTGTATTGACTCCGGGCATCATTGATCTGGAAAGTGATGTCTGGTTTTACATCAAACTCCTCTGCGCCATATTGATGACTATATTTCATTTTGTACTTGGCTCGCATGTGACACATTTTGCTTCAGATACAAATGACAAGCCTGAGAAATATTTCCGTATTATCAATGAAATTCCGACTATATTGATGATTATTATAGTTTTCATGGCTATATTACGTCCGTTCTGATAAAAAATCAGCTTATTGAACGATTCACCAGGTTTCTTTTTTCTCGAGTCGCTTTAAAAAAGTGATTTTCAAAATGTTATGGTTTTGATACTATAAGGGTCAGTCAGCGATCGCTGACACATCTTTTACCAATTGATACCGCCCACAGCGTTCTGAAATGTCAGGACGGTTCGCAGGTGTCATTGCGTTTCCCACGCCAAAACCCGCAAAGCGTTCGGTCTAACAAAGACCACCATCCCAAAGCGGGGATTTCAGGAGACTATGTATGGAACAGATCAAATTACAGGATCTGAAGGAAAAGAGCCCAACCGAGCTGTTGAGCTTTGCCGAAGAGCAGAATGTCGAAAACGCCTCGGCGATGCTCAAGCAGGAATTGATGTTCGCCATTTTGAAGGAACTGGCGGAACAGTCGGTGGATATTATCGGCGAAGGCGTTGTCGAGGTGCTGCAGGACGGGTTCGGGTTTCTCAGATCGCCGGATGCCAATTACCTGCCGGGACCGGACGATATTTATGTCAGCCCCAGCCAGATTCGAAAATTCAATCTGCGTACCGGCGATACGGTCGAGGGGCATATTCGCAGCCCCCGCGAGGGTGAGCGATATTTCGCGCTGCTCAAGGTCAATAAGATCAATTTCGACGATATGGAGAAAGCGCGGCACAAGATTCATTTCGATAATCTGACACCGCTTTATCCTGATGAGCGTCTGGATATGGAGATCGACGATCCTGCTCAAAAGGATCGCAGCTCGCGGGTGATCGATATCGTGGCGCCGCTCGGCAAGGGCCAGAGAGCGCTGATCGTGGCGCCGCCGCGCACCGGTAAGACGGTGCTGCTGCAAAACATCGCCCACAGCATCACCCGCAATCACCCTGAATGCTATCTGATTGTGCTGCTGATCGACGAGCGGCCGGAAGAAGTGACCGATATGCAAAGATCGGTGAATGGCGAGGTGGTGAGCTCGACCTTTGACGAGCCGGCCTCACGCCATGTGCAGGTGGCGGAGATGGTGATCGAGAAGGCGAAACGCCTGGTGGAGCATGGGCGCGATGTGGTGATCCTGCTCGATTCGATCACCCGGCTCGGGCGTGCCTATAACACGGTGGTGCCGTCCTCGGGCAAGGTGCTCACCGGCGGTGTCGATGCCAATGCGCTGCAGCGCCCGAAACGGTTTTTCGGCGCGGCGCGTAATATCGAGGAAGGCGGTTCGCTGACCATTGTGGCGACGGCGCTGATCGATACCGGTAGCCGCATGGACGAAGTGATTTTCGAAGAGTTCAAAGGCACCGGCAATTCAGAGATTATTCTCGACCGTAAATGCTCGGACAAGCGGGTGTTCCCGTCGATGGATATCCTGCGCTCCGGCACTCGTAAGGAAGAGCTGATCGTCGATGCGGGCATTCTGAAGAAGATGTATGTGCTGCGGCGGATTCTCAATCCGATGGGCACGGTGGATGCGATCGAGTTCCTGATGGATAAATTATCGCACACCAAGAACAACAAGGAATTCTTCGATTCGATGAATACCTGATTCGGGTCGGTAACGA
>PKTQ01000097.1 GCA_002869085.1 Hyphomicrobiales bacterium
GCCGGCGCGATATTCGGCGGCGCTTGCCTAATGGAACCCATGCGGTTAGAAGGGCACAGTTTTCCTTGCGGATTGAAGATGGCCAAATGGTCAGGCTCCGGTTGCAGCCAGCACCCGGTCCTGTCCAGCGCCACAACACGGATATACACCTATGCAAATGCGTAATGTCGCAATTATCGCCCATGTCGATCATGGCAAGACCACACTTGTCGACCAGTTGCTGCGCCAGTCCGGCCTGTTCCGGGATAATCAGCAATTGACGGACCGGGCCATGGACCGGGAAGATCTGGAGCGCGAGCGCGGTATCACCATCCTGGCCAAATGCACCAGCGTGATGTGGCACAGCCAGGAGGCCGGCGATGTGCGCATCAATGTGGTCGACACGCCCGGACATGCGGATTTCGGCGGCGAGGTCGAGCGCATTTTGTCGATGGTCGACGGGGTGGTGCTGCTGGTGGACGCGGCCGAGGGGCCGATGCCGCAGACCAAATTCGTCACCATGAAGGCGCTGGCGCTGGGGCTGCCGGCGATCGTGGTGATCAACAAGGCCGACCGGCCCGATGCGCGCCTGAAGGAAGTGCATGAGGAGGTGTTCGATCTGTTCGCCGATCTCAATGCCAGCGAGGTGCAGCTCGATTTCCCGCTGATCATCGCCTCGGCCAAGGAGGGATGGGCGCGCGAGGAACACACGCCGAAGGGCGAGGAGACCCATGAAGGCCCGGCGATGACTCCGCTTTACGAAACCATTATCGATCATGTCCCGGCGCCCGCGGGCATAGGCGGCGAGGCCGAGAAACTGCCGTTTTCGCTGCGGGCGACGCTGATCGAGTCCGATCCCTATCTGGGGCGCCTGCTGACCGGCCGGGTCGAGACCGGCCGGGTGCGGCCCAATATGCCCATCAAGGCGCTGAACCTCGATGGCAAAAAGATCGAGGACGGGCGCATCGCCAAAGTGCTGGCGTTTCGCGGCCTGGCGCGGGTGCCGGTAGAGGAGGCCGGGGTCGGGGATCTGGTGGCGATCGCCGGGCTGTCGGAAGCCACGGTGGCCGACACCCTGTGCGCGCCCGAGGTCGAGGTGCCGCTCGATGCGCCGCCCATTGATCCGCCCACCCTGGCGGTGACCTTTTCGATCAACAACTCGCCGCTGGCCGGGCGCGACGGCGACAAGGTGCAGAGCCGGGTGATCCGCGACCGGCTGCTGCGCGAGGCGGAGAGCAATGTGGCGATCCGGGTCAGCGAGACCGACAATAAGGACGCCTATGAGGTGGCCGGACGCGGCGAGCTGCAGCTCGGCGTGCTGATCGAGACCATGCGCCGCGAGGGCTTCGAGCTTTCGGTCAGCCGGCCGCGCGTGCTCTATCAGACCGATGAGGCGGGGAAGAAGCTCGAGCCGGTGGAAGAGGTGATCGTCGATGTGGACGAGGAATATTCCGGCGTGGTGATCGAGAAGCTTTCGGGGCGCAAGGGCGAGCTGAAGGATATGCGCCCGCAGGATGGGGGCAAGGTGCGCCTGACCCTGCATGTGCCCTCGCGCGGGCTGATCGGCTATCATGGCGAGTTCATGACCGACACGCGCGGCGCCGGGGTGATCAACCGGGTGTTCCACGGCTATACGCCCTGGCGCGGGCCGATCGCCGGGCGGCGCACCGGGGTGCTGGTGTCGAACGGCCAGGGCGAGGCGGTGGCGTTTGCCCTGTGGAACCTGGAGGATCGCGGCGTCATCTTCATCAAGCCGGGCGACAAAGTCTATGAAGGCATGGTGATCGGGGAGAACGCCAAATCGGACGATATCATCGTCAATCCGCTGAAAGCCAAGCAACTGACCAATATCCGCGCTTCCGGCAAGGATGAGGCGATCCGTCTCACCCCGCCGCGGCCTATGTCGCTGGAGCAGGCAATCGCCTATATTGATGATGACGAACTGGTCGAGGTGACCCCCAATCATCTGCGCATCCGCAAGCAGCATCTCGACCCGCATGCGCGCAAGCGGGCCGCCCGCGCCGCATCGGATTGAACACCGAATGGGTCTTGACCCAAGGAGCCGATCATGACCATGCCGTACCGGGCTGAACGGGCCGCTTTCCTGGAATTTTCCCATGAGCTCGCCCGGGCGGCCGGGGCGGCGGCATTGCCCCTGTTCCGCAATTGTAGCCAGGTCGAGGACAAGCCGGGCAAAACCGGCTACGACCCGGTGACCCAGGCCGACCGGGCGGCGGAACAGGCGATGCGCGAGATGATCCGCGCCCGCTATCCCAGCCACAATATCAAGGGCGAGGAGTTCGGCTTCGAGGATAACGGCTCGGATCTGACCTGGGTGCTGGACCCGATCGACGGCACCCGCAGCTTCATTCTCGGCATGCCGGTCTGGGGCACTATCATTGGCCTGATGTGGCGCGGCCACGCCATTGCCGGGGTGATGAGCCAGCCCTATATCGGCGAGATCTTCTCCGGCGACGGGGTCGAGGCGCGGCTGCTGACGGCGCAGGGCGAGACCGCGCTCAAGGTACGCGCCTGCGAAGCGCTTGAAGATGCGGTGCTGGCCACTACCGATCCGCGTCTGTTCGAGCAGGCGGATGAGCGGGCGGCGTTCGCCGCGCTGGAGCCCCTCGTGCGCATGTCCCGCTATGGCGGCGATTGCTATTTCTACGCCATGCTGGCCGCCGGGCAGATCGATCTCGTCGTCGAGACGGGGCTTGCCGATTATGACATTGCCGGGCTGATCCCCATCGTCGAGGGGGCGGGCGGCATCGTCACCGATTGGGAGGGCGCTTCGGCGGTAGGCGGCGGGCGCATCATCGCTGCGGGCAGCGAGGCCTTGCATCAACAGGCGATGGAACTGCTGCGCGGTCCCGGAGCCTGAACCGCTCAGAGGGCCGTCCCGGGCGGGTCAGGCCTGATCGCGGTCGGAGCCGGGGATGAAGGCGTCGAACGCCGCCCAGAACTGATCCCGGTAGATATCCTGTTCGTTCAGCAGATCGTGGCGGGCGCCGTCAATGGTCACCGCGCCGCCCAGGGTGAGGCGCGCGCCCAGATGCTCGATGGCCCGGCGCGAGACCACCTTGTCGCGCCCGGCGGCGATCATCAGCACCGGGCTTTCGATGCGGCGCACGAATTCCTCCTGTCTCAGGGCGGCCATGGCAGAGAGCGCCGCGTTGAGCCAGCCAAGGGTCGGCTTGCCGGAAGACAGCTCCGGCGCCGCCTCCAAAATGCCTTTGAAGCGCGCAAAACGCACCGGATCGGAGGTCACTTCATTATCCTCGAAAAGCTGCAATTCGGCCGGGGTGCCGCTGCGGCCGGGAATCTCCATGCCGCCAAGGCCGACCCGGCAGGCCAGCCGCGCCAGAAGGCGGATCAGCGGCATCGGCAGGGATTTGCCGGTCAGCTTGACCATGGGTGAGCACAGCACCATACGCTGAAACCAGACCGGCCGGGCGGAGGCGGCATAATGCAACAGGGCCAGCGCGCCCATGGAATGGCCAAGGGCGAAAAAGGGCGGCGGGCAGTCGGGCAGGACGATCTCGGCCAGAAAGGCCTTCACATCGCTCTCATATTGGCGGAAATGGCGGATATGGCTCCTGCGGCGCTCCTTCAGCAGCCGGTCGGACAGGCCCTGGCCGCGCCAGTCCAGCACCGCCACATGAAAGCCGCGGCGGCGCAGATCGGCCACGGTCTCGAAATGCTTCTCGATGAACTCGCCGCGGCCGGCGAACAGGCACAATGTGCCCTTTGAAGGCTGGTTGGCCGGTTTCCAGCGGCAATAGCGCAATTTAACCCCGTCATCGGTGGTGAAAAAACCGGCATCGGCGCCGCTGGGGATGGGGTTTTCCGAAGTGCCGGTCAGAATCACTTGATGGGGTATCTTTCTGCTGGTTGCGCGGGGCTTTGATGAGCCGCTTCCAGCATCAATAAAGCGCCGCTCGGGCCGGCGCAAGTTTCGAAGCTGCCGGGTCTTGAAAAATGGTAGCCGGCAATTACATAAATCCCTGCGGATGCCAAACGGATCCGTAACAACCGAAAGCCCGGCCATTGGCGGGCCAATTCATATCGCTTCAACATGGAGGATGTGCGATGAGACCTTTTGATCTGACCCCCCTGTACAAAACTTCCGTCGGTTTCGACCATCTGGCGTCGATGCTGGATAGCCTCGGCAATGATGGCACCGGCAATGGCTACCCGCCCTATAATATCGAGCGGATCGACGAGAACGATTACCGCATTTCGATGGCGGTCGCCGGTTTTGGCGAGGATGACCTCAATCTGGTGGTGGAAAAGAACACCCTGACCGTCACCGGTGAAAAACGGCCCGAGGAAAATGAAGGCGATTTCCTGCACCGCGGCATCGCGGCGCGCAGTTTCGAGCGCCATTTCAACCTTGCGGACCATGTGGAGGTGAAATCCGCCGAACTGGAAAACGGCCTGCTGCATATCAAGCTGGTGCGCGAGATTCCCGAGGCGATGAAGCCGCGGACCATCGCCATCAAGAAGGGCAGCACCGCCCGGAAGATCGAAAGCAAGGCGTCCTGAAGCTCAGCCCGCCGGCAGGCGGCGGGCTGATCGGATCTGACGCTGTCAACGCGAAGAGATGATGAGGGTGCAGGCGAAAGCCTGCATCCTTTTTTGATTCCTGCCCCCTATGCTGGCGGCGGGAAATTGTCGATGGAGATCGCCGGCAGTTCCTCTTCGGGCGACAGGCCCAATATGGCGGCATAAAAGGCGTATTCGCTCATTAACGCGGCGATGATGGTGTCGCTGCGGCGAAAGCCATGACCCTCGCCGGCAAATTCCACATAGCTGACCGGGGTGCCGCGCGCGCGAAGGCTGGCGGCCATGTCGCGGGACTGATCGGGGGGGACCACGAAGTCCTCCGC
>PKTQ01000307.1 GCA_002869085.1 Hyphomicrobiales bacterium
GAAGATTTTATCGACGCCTGGCGCGAAAACCGCCCCTTCGGGCCGTCAGGCCGCGCCGCGCTCAGCGTACAGGGGCTGATTGAGGCCCTGATCGCCTCTTCCGGCCAGGGCCGGGCTGTTAATATCCCACCCGATGATGAGGAAGACGACTAGGTGAAAATATATGCAATTGCGAAGAATATGTAACTATTCAGTTTGGACCGGTCCTCCATTTTTACCTGCGATATAGCCATTGATGCGCTCACTTACAGTTCGATTATCTGATCTTAAAAAGTAGAAGAATACAAATCGTGGTGGGAAGTTCATAATCCTGACACTAAGAAGTCAGGGTACTCCACAGGCTATGTGATTTAGAGTGAGGCGATCTTTCGGATCGCGGTATTAGTTCAGATATTAATTTCCAAGATCTTGAAGTGTGATCGCGGATCTGATTCAGGCAATGCTGACGTTTCTGCACGATGGTAAAATAAAACCACCAGGTATGAATTTATTTTGAAAAACCAGAACCTAGAATGGGATGATATTTTCGGCTTATTCCGACCCCAAGCAGACCTTGACGATTGCCTTAGTGAGAGGCAGTTTGTTGTAAACATCTCCAATCTGTTGCGAAACTTAGAGCATAACGATAAATTCATAAGTGCCAGTACACCGACACGTTGTGAAAGATAATGCTATGGATGAATTTGACCAACAGCCATTCAGCGATGCGGAATTCGCGGAAAACCCAGAACAGCGTTGCCCGGTAGTCCTGCTTCTGGATACGTCCTACTCAATGAGTGGCGCCCCAATTTCAGAATTGAACGAGGGACTGGCGACCTTGCGGCAAGAACTCATGAATGACCCGATGGCAGCGAAACGCGTGGAACTGGCGATGGTCACCTTCGGGCCGGTGGAGATCAAATTCGACTTTGCAACGGTTGACCATTTCTATCCAGAAACGCTGGTTGCGGACAATGCAACCCCGATGGGTGAAGCAATTGTTACAGGGTTAGACATGCTTCGTCAGCGCAAGGATCGTTATCGCGAGAATGGCGTCAAATACTACCGACCATGGGTATTCCTCATTACCGATGGTGCCCCGACGGACAGTTGGCAAGAGGCAAAGCAGCGAGTTCATACAGGAGAAGAACGCAAGGAATTCATGTTCTATGCCGTGGGCGTAGAACAGGCTGACATGAACGTACTGGGCCAAATAGCCACGCGCCAGCCGCTTAAACTGAGAGGGCTGGCTTTCAATGAACTGTTCCAATGGTTGTCCAGTTCTCTTAGTGCTGTCTCTCAGTCCAATCCTGGCGATGCCGTGCCGCTCGATAATCCGACAGCTCCGGATGGCTGGGCTGAAGCAGGGTGACAATATGGCTTGGCGATGGGCGTCCGCGTCCGTAATCGGCACGTCTCACATCCAGAATAGCGATAGGTTGCAAGATGCCTATGTCGTTACAGAATTGGACGATCATGGCATTTTAGCTATTGTTTCGGATGGTGCAGGTAGCGCCAAATTCGGCGCATATGGTGCTTGGCTTACTTGCCGTTTCTTATCAGTTCGATTCCGAGAATGGTTGCGTGCAAACTCCGACTTGCCCTCTGATGAAATATTGGTGGGCTGGATAGATGAGCTGCGAGACCAAATTTCACATACAGCGACCCAGCGGGAGGGTACTCCTCGCCAATTTGCAGCGACTTTAGCAGCAATCATCGTCTCGCCGGATGAAGCGGTGACCTTGCACATTGGGGACAGCGCCATTGTGGCCCGCAATGGTGCGGGATGGGATGTGCTATGCTGGCCTGAGAACGGCGAGTATGCGTCCAGCACCTACTTCGTAACAGATGACCCCGAACCTCGCTTGAACATCTCGCGCCACCAGCGCGAACACAATGCCTTCGCGCTGTTTTCTGATGGTGTTGGCGATCTGGCATTATCACATCTGGAACAGGTCGCGCACCCTCGGTTTTTCGATCCGATGTTTCGCCCAGTTGATGCCGAATCAGGTGAAGGACGCCTGGTAGAGCTATCCGCAATGCTGGCCACTTATCTTGCTAGTCCTTCGGTTTGCGAACGCACCGACGACGACAAGACGCTCATCCTCATATCCGGAGGCTGAGAGTGAAGGAAATTGTCATCGGGAAGGATCGGGTTTCGGTGGCCGAGTTGATCGGCAAGGGTGGCGAGGGCGAAGTCTACGCGATCAAAGGCCGCCCAGGACAGGCTGTCAAAATATACAACACCAGTCTTCGCACCAAAAGGGAAGATAAGGTACGGGCGATGGTAGCCGAAGGTCTTGCTGTTAAGACCAATCTTGTTGCCTACCCCGGCGAGGTCGTAACCGACCATCGTGGCAAATTCCTGGGTTTCGTAATGCGACTTGTATCGGGTTATCGACCGCTGCATGAGCTATACAGCCCAAAATCTCGCCAGCGCCATTTTCCGAAGTCGGATTATAGATTCATTGTCCATGCGGCGCTGAACGTCGCTCGCGCCGTTGGCAAGGTGCATCAAACAGGATGTATCATTGGCGATCTAAACCATTCCGGTGTGCTTGTGGCTCAAGACGCCACTGTTGCTCTAATCGATGCGGATAGCTTCCAGTTTAAACTGGACGGTAAATCCTACCATTGTGTTGTTGGTGTGCCCGATTTCACGCCACCCGAGCTTCACGGGAAGAACCTCGCATCCGTTCAGAGAACCGTAGACCACGACAACTTTGGGTTGGCGATAGCAATATTTCACCTTCTGTTTATGGGCCGACATCCGTATGCAGGCCGCTACAAAGGGCCAGATATTTCCATGAGTGATGCTATCGCCCAGAATCGGTTCGCATTCTCACTCAAACGCCAAGTCGCTACACAGACAACACCACCGCCTGGGGCTTTAACTCTTGACATGTTTCCGGATGCAATCGCTCGAGCATTCGAAAATGCCTTCGGATTGACACCGAGAGCACGTCCCAGCGCATTGGACTGGATACACACATTGAACAGTCTTGAAGGCTCGATGAATCGCTGTAGCAGGGTCAAGACGCACTATTATCCTAGCACTACCGCTGGCTGTGTCTGGTGTAAGGTGACCGCAAACAGCAGCTTTGATATGTTCCCAGATCTCACCGACGTGGAACTACATATCCTGTCTGATGCACGCGGTACTGAACAGGCAATCTGCGAAATTCTGGCATTCCGTTTCCCAACGGTCGCAGACTTGCTTCCGACGGGGATTAAGCCTCGAGGAGCAAGTGACGCACTTCGTGAAGCTAGAAGCAACAAGCGATGGAGGATGCTTATAGGCCTATTGATGATGGGCGGCGCCGTTGCCGGTTTCATCTACCTCACGCCCCTCTGGTTTGTGTGGATCGGGTTGGCGATCACGGGTTGGGTGAACATTTCCAACCGCGAAATTGAAATTGATCCTTTTCAACGAGCCTTCAAGGTAGCTGATGCATGCGTGCAACGTGAACTGGATGGCTTTGTGCAGCGCAATGGCATGTCCGAGGTTGTGAAAGTGCGCGGAGACCTGGACGCCGCGATAGCTGCCTACAAAGGCCACGAGGATGCGCTCGCCCGCGGATTGAGGGTGATGAAGTCCAACAGAGAGTCACGCCAGCGACAGGCTTACCTTGACCGCTTCTCCATCCGTCGCGCAAATATTTCCGGAATCGGTCCTGCCAAGACGGCAACATTGATTTCCTTCGGAATTGAAACCGCAGCCGATGTGAAGCGTTCAGCTGTACTAAGGGTGCCTGGTTTCGGTGATGTGATGACTCGTAAACTAGTGGCTTGGCGGCGGGGGCATGAGTCCCGGTTCAAATATGACCGGAAGCCAAACGCTCAGGACATCACAGACGAAAGGGCACTACGAGGTCGGTTCGCGGCGGAAAAGGCTAAGCTGGAATCTATTATCCGCAACGGACTGGGCACTTTGAGAAACGCCAAGCCCCGGTTGGATGTGCTTCCAGCCCTGGCTAGAAGGGATAAGGCGCTGACTGATGCGCTTGCAGTTCGCGCCCAAACTGAACAAGACCTGCGCGAGTTGGGTGCATCTGTCCCGGCTTCAACCGTGGCACTGATGGTAGCTCCATCGCCGCGCCCTACACCGCAACCAGTTAGAATGCCTCGTGTCAGGACATCACGAGTAACTGCCGCATCCGGTACACCAACCTGTCCACGTTGCAGTTCGCCAATGCAGCGACGTTCTGGGCGTTATGGTCAATTCTGGGGTTGCTCGAGATATCCACGCTGCAAAGGTACCCAGAATATCTAATAGTCAACAGAATGACGGCTCGGTATCTTTCAGAATTGTTGATTGTTTAATAACTCATTGAATTTATGGCGATCCCGGCAGGATTCGAACCTGCGACCTGCGGATTAGAAGTCCGCTGCTCTATCCAGCTGAGCTACGGGACCGTTTGGGCCATAAGCGGGTTTATACCCCCGTCCGGATGAGAAAGCCAGATCGGCCAACCCTGTCCGGCGGGGAAAATCGGGCGCCGGCTCGCCCCGGCCATTGCGGCGGAATTTGAGATCGCCGCCCGCTGTGGCATGATGGCAGCTTGGGCGCGGGATCCGGCCGCTCCCGGCGCAAACTTCATGAGGCCCCATGCCAGACCCGCAATTTGATTACCGCCGCGCCGAAACCGGCGATGCCGAACATCTCGCCCGCTTCATCAATATCGCCGGCGAGGGCCTGCCCTACTATCTGTGGCAAAAAATGGCCGAACCGGGCGAGGACGCCTGGAGCGTCGGCCGCCGCCGCGCCTGCCGCGAGGAGGGGGGCTTTTCCTACCGCAACGCCCATCTGGCCTTGCTCGGCGATGACGCCGCCGCCTGCCTGATCGGCTATCCGCTGGACCCTGTGCCTGAGGAGATCGGC
>PKTQ01000135.1 GCA_002869085.1 Hyphomicrobiales bacterium
AATGTTATGTAGAACCGCCTTATGGTCGCGGGTGAGCCGGGCGATCAGCTCGCCTTCCGCCTGCCGGAGCGCCCCGAGCCGGCCTGTCTCCAGCAGATAATCCGCCGGGGCCAGATTCATGGCGATGCCGAATCCGCCGACGAAATGCACGTCCCGCACCTGCAATTTGTAAAACTGGAAATCGCTGAACCCGGCATAAAACGCCTTGGGCTGGCGGGCCAGGAACCGGGCCTGGTCGATCTCGTCCGCCAGTGGCTCCACCCGGCCCGAAATGCTGATTCGCGCGCCGGTCAGCGGATTGGCGCGGTCTTCCCCGGTCTCGAACAGCAGGCTTGCCTCGGGATGTCGGTCCAGATTGCGCCGGTGCCGGGCCAGCGCCGACATCAGCAGCACCGGCGCGCCGTCCATGGCGGTGGCGGCAGCGCCCATCGAGATGAACGGATCGCCGCTCACGGCATCGCGGGTCGCCATCGCCGCCTTCAGGGCCAGCCTGGCGATGCGCCGCGCCTGGGCGGCGATCTCCCGCCTGTCCGGCTCGGCCGGCCGCTCCGGTGGTGGGGTGGGGCTCATGGGGTCTCCTGATCTGACCTGGGCGGGTAAAGCGAAAATTGCCGGTTTTTGACCTCGAAGCGGCTATTTTTGCTCAAAAAGTGACCAATCGGCGTCTTGCAGGGTGGAATCATACCCCTATATACACAGCGAACACATTGTTGCGTACACTCCAGGGAACCGGATTGGAAGCGGAAGTGAATTCTCCGCCGGGTGCTTGAGAGCCAATGAGTAAAATCATTCGCCGATAAGGCCCTTCCGGTTTGCCGCAAAAAAGAGGATTACATCATCATGTCGAAAGTCATCGGTATTGATCTCGGCACCACCAATTCCTGCGTATCGGTTATGGACGGCGCCACGCCGAAAGTGATCGAAAACTCCGAAGGCGTGCGCACCACGCCCTCCATGGTCGCTTTCACCGAAGATGGTGAGCGTCTGGTCGGCCAGCCGGCCAAGCGTCAGGCGGTCACCAACCCCGAAAACACCTTTTTCGCCATCAAGCGCCTGATTGGCCGCTCCTTTGACGATCCGGCGACCCAGAAGGACATCGGCATGGTGCCCTATAAGATCGTCAAGGCCGAAAGTGGCGACGCCTGGGTCGAGGAGCGCGGCAAGACCTTTTCGCCTTCGCAGATCTCCGCCTTCATCCTGCAGAAAATGAAGGAAACCGCCGAGGATTTCCTTGGCGAGAGCGTCTCCCAGGCGGTGATCACCGTGCCGGCCTATTTCAACGACGCCCAGCGCCAGGCCACCAAGGATGCGGGCAAGATCGCCGGCCTTGAAGTGCTGCGCATCATCAACGAGCCGACCGCCGCCTCGCTGGCCTATGGCCTCGACAAGAAGGATGGCGAGACCATCGCCGTGTTCGACCTCGGCGGCGGCACCTTCGATATCTCGGTGCTGGAAATCGGCGACGGGGTGTTCGAGGTCAAATCCACCAATGGCGACACCTTCCTCGGCGGCGAGGATTTCGACATGCGCCTGGTGGAATATCTGGCCGACGAGTTCAAGAAGGACCAGGGCATGGACCTGCGCAAGGACCGCATGGCCCTGCAGCGCCTGAAGGAAGCGGCGGAAAAGGCCAAGATCGAGCTCAGCTCCTCCCAGCAGACCGAGATCAACCTGCCCTTCATCACCGCCGATCAGTCCGGCCCCAAGCATCTGACCATGAAGCTGACCCGCGCCAAGCTGGAAAGCCTGGTGGCCGACCTCATCGAGCGCACCATCGCGCCCTGTAAAAAGGCGCTGAAGGATGCCGGCCTGTCGGCCAGCGACATCAATGAGGTGGTCCTGGTGGGCGGCATGACCCGCATGCCGAAAATCCGCGAAGTGGTGAAGAACTTCTTTGGCAAAGAGCCGAATATGAGCGTCAACCCGGACGAGGTCGTGGCCATGGGCGCGGCGATCCAGGCCGGCGTGCTGCAGGGCGATGTCAAGGACGTGCTGCTGCTCGATGTCTCGCCCCTGTCGCTCGGCATTGAAACCCTTGGCGGCGTGTTCACCCGGCTCATCGAGCGCAACACCACCATCCCGACCAAGAAGTCCCAGGTCTTCTCCACCGCCGAGGACAACCAGAACGCGGTGACGATCCGGGTGTTCCAGGGCGAGCGTGAAATGGCCGCCGACAACAAGCTGCTCGGCCAGTTCGACCTTGTCGGCATTCCGCCGGCACCGCGCGGCATTCCTCAGGTCGAGGTCACCTTCGACATCGACGCCAACGGCATCGTGCATGTCTCGGCCAAGGACAAGGCCACCGGCAAGGAGCAGTCGATCCGCATCCAGGCCAGTGGCGGCCTGTCCGACGCCGATATCGACCAGATGGTCAAGGACGCCGAAAGCCACGCCGAGGACGACCGCCAGCGCCGCGAAACCGTGGAAGCGAAGAACCACGCCGAGGCTCTGGTCCACTCGACCGAAAAGACCCTGGCCGATGCCGGCGACAAGGTCTCGGGCGCCGACAAGAGCACGGTCGAGGCGGCGATCGCCGAGCTGAAGACCGCGCTTGAGGGCGACGACATCGCCGCCATCAACGCCAAGGCCGAGGCCCTGACCCAAGTGTCCATGAAGATGGGCGAGGCCATGTATCAGGCCGATGCCGCCGCGGCGGGCGCCGCCGGCGAAGGCGAGGAAGCCCCGAAGCAGGACGCCGACGACGATGTGGTCGACGCCGATTTCGAGGAAGTCAAGGACGACAAGAAGTCCTCGTAAAAAGGGCTTATGTGAACAGCACTGTCAGGACCGGATGCCAGCCATCCGGTCCTGTTGAAGTCTTGATGCGAAAGGACGGCCCGGGCCGCGGATCAGAATGCCCAAACGCTGTTATTACGAAACTCTGAGCGTCTCGCGCTCAGCCAGCGAGGCCGAAATCAAGTCGGCCTTTCGCACGCTGGCCAAGGAGCACCACCCCGACCGCAATCAGGGCGACAAGGACGCGGAACAGAAGTTCAAGGAAATCGCCGAAGCCTATGAGGCGCTGAAGGATCCGCAAAAGCGCGCCGCCTATGACCAATATGGTCATGCCGCCTTTGAAAATGGCGGCAACGGCCAGGGCTTCGCCCAGGATTTCGGCTCCTCCATGTCCGATATCTTCGAGGATCTGTTCGGCGATTTCATGGGCGGCGGCCGCCGCGGCGGCCAGCCCCATGCCGAGCGCGGCTCTGATCTGCGCTACAATCTGCAAATCTCGCTTGAGGACGCCTTCCAGGGCAAATCCGCCACCATTGAGGTGCCCTCCAGCGTCGGCTGCCAGAGCTGCAACGGCACCGGCGCCCGCGAAGGCACCGCCCCCACCGCCTGCCCCACCTGCCACGGGCGCGGCAAGGTGCGCGCCACCCAGGGCTTTTTCACCATTGAGCGCCCCTGTCCCACTTGCCACGGCTCCGGTCAGATCATCAGCGAGCCCTGCGAGGACTGCCACGGCCATGGCCGGGTGGTTTCCGAGCGCACGCTGAATGTCAACATCCCACCCGGCGTCGAGGACGGCACCCGCATCCGCCTTGCCGGCGAGGGCGAGGCCGGGCTGCGCGGCGGCCCGCCGGGAGATCTCTATATCTTCCTCTCCATCGAGCCGCATGAGTTTTTCCAGCGCGACGGCGCCGATCTGTTTTGCTCGGTGCCCCTGTCCCTGGTCACCGCCACTCTGGGCGGCAGTTTCGAGGCCCCGACCATCGATGGCGGGCGCACCCGGGTCAAGGTGCCCGAAGGCACCCAGAGCGGCAAGCAGTTCCGCCTGCGGGGCAAGGGCATGCCGGTGCTGCGCTCGAAACAGGTCGGCGATCTGTTCATCCAGGTCGGCGTCGAAATCCCGGTGCATCTCTCGCGCAAGCAAAAAGCCCTACTCAAGGAATTCGAGGAGCTGTCCTCCGACAAGAACAGCCCCCAATCCTCCGGCTTCTTTGCCCGTGTGAAGGATTTCTTCGACAGCATCGGCGAGTGAACCCGCTCGCGCCCTTTCGCCGCCGCTTCCTGTCCGGGAAGGCGCATTGCGCCAAACAGCTGAAATCTTGCCAAGCACACCGGTTGAGCGCTAATGCTCATACATTGTCTGTTTCCCTGGGCTTGGGGTCAAAGCGGTGAATGATGGCAAACAGCGCGTCCTGGTCATAGGGCTGGACGCTTTCGAGTTCGGGCTGGCCGAAAAGCTGATGGGCGAAGGCCGGCTGAAGAATCTCAGCAAGCTGATCGGCGAATCGGCCCTGTTCAAGCTGCACCATGACGATCGCGCCCGCTTCACCGGGCTTGGCTGGGAGCATTTCAGCACCGGCAAAGGCCCCGAGGCGCAGCAGCGCTGGTCCGCCGTCAATTTCGACCCAAAGAGCTACACTGTCCAGCAGACGCAATCGCCCAGCCCGTCTTTCCTGGCCGCCTCCGACACCCCCGCCGTGGTGTTCGACCTGCCCTATTTCGATCTGGAAGCGGCAAAAAACGCCCAGGGCCTGACCCGCTGGGGGGCGCATGATCCGGGCAGCGAAGGCTTTGCCCGCCCTGGGGGTCTGCGCGATGAGGTGAACGCCCGCTTCGGGCCCTATCCGGCCGGGGAATGGATCTATGGCTTCACCTGGCCTTCCGCCGACAAAACCCGCGCCGCCGGCGCCGCGCTCAGCCAGGCGGTGAGCTTGCGGGGCGAGATCACCAATTGGCTGCTGGCCGAGCGGCTGCCGGACTGGCAACTGGCCGTCACCGTGGTGTCCGAGACCCATTCGGCCATCGAGCAGTTCTGGCACGGGGTCGATGCGGATCATCCCCTGCATGGCCTGCCATCGGGCGAGGCGGCCCGCGATGCGCTGATCGGCGTCTATGAAGCGCTCGATGCCTTCATCGCGGAGCTGAGCGCGGCCTTCCCCGATGCGCTGCTGATGGCCTTTTCCATCCATGGCATGGGTCCCAACACTTCCGATCTGCCCGCCATGTTCCTGTTGCCCGAGCTTCTCTATCGCGACGCTTTCGCCCGCCCCTATGCGCGGGAGCGCAGCTGGGCCGCAAGCCTGCCGGACGGCACCCCCCTGCTGGCCGAGGGCGAGACCTGGGACAATGTGATGCGCGAGATTGTGCCCTGGCCGGATGCGGCCACCGGCCTTTTGGCGCGCCTGAAAGGC
>PKTQ01000225.1 GCA_002869085.1 Hyphomicrobiales bacterium
CCGGGGGCCTCGCGCAGGATCTCGCGGGCCTTGTCCGCCGAAAGCGGGTTTTCGAACTCGATATTCACCGCCTCGGCATGGCCGACAAACACCGGCACCCGCACGGCGGTGGCCGACATCTTGATTTTGGGGTCGAGCATCTTCTTGGTCTCGGCCATCAGCTTCCACTCTTCCTTGGTGTAGCCGTCCTCCATGAACACGTCGATATGGGGGATAACATTGAAGGCGATCTGCTTGGTGAACTTCTCCGGGCTCGGCGAATCGGTGACGAAGATGCCCTTGGTCTGGTTCCACAACTCGTCCATGGCGTCCTTGCCGGCGCCGGACACCGACTGATAGGTCGAGACCACCACGCGCTTGATGGTGGCGGCGTCATGCAGGGGCTTGAGGGCGACCAGGAGCTGGGCGGTCGAGCAATTGGGATTGGCGATGATGTTCTTGTTGACGAAGCCGGCGACGGCGTCCGGATTGACTTCCGGAACGATCAGCGGCACGTCGCTGTCATAGCGCCAGGCCGAGGAATTATCGATCACGATGCAGCCGGCGGCGGCGATCTTCGGCGCCCATTCTTTCGAGATGGTGCCCCCGGCCGACAGCAGGGCGATATCCACCTGGCTGAAATCGAAATTGTCCAGCGCCTGGACCTTCAGGATCTTGTCGCCGAACGACACTTCCCGGCCCTGGCTGCGGCGCGAGGCGACCGGAAACACCTCATCGACCGGAAACTGGCGCTCATCGAGAATATTCAACATTTCCCGGCCGACATTCCCCGTCGCGCCGACGACCGCTATCTTGTAACCCATCACAATATCTCCCAAGGATAGTTCGTCCCGCCCCCTCATCATCTTCGCCCTTTTGGGGCTTTCCTCTCTCCCGCCCGCGGGGGAGAGATACCGGGGGTCGAAAGGTCAGGTTACGCGGCGGTTGTCCCGATGCGTTTGGCGGCGGTCTTTACGGTCATTGCGGTAATGATCGGCATGATGTGCGGCCCTGGTTCCTGAAACCTCAAGATCAACGATCTCGTAATGATGTGTCAGGAACATATTCTGCGCCGTTTTGTCAAGCATTCTGCGCCGCCGGCGATAAAAAACCCGCCATGGACGGGCTTTTCGCCGTGGCGGGTTGCATTTTTGCTGCATATGGGCGGGCGCGGGGGGGAGTGCCCCCCGCGCCGGCCGGTCAGCGGTTCTGGCGGTTGTCGATCAGGTCGTCAACCACGGCCGGGTCGGCCAGGGTCGAGGTGTCGCCCAGATTGGAGAAATCGTCCTCGGCGATCTTGCGCAGAATGCGGCGCATGATCTTGCCGGACCGGGTCTTGGGCAGGCCCGGCGCGAACTGGATCAGGTCGGGCGAGGCAATGGGGCCGATATCCTTGCGCACCCAGTTGCGCAGCTCGACCTTCAACTCGTCCGTGGGCTCTTCGCCGGCCAGCAGGGTGACATAGACATAGATGCCCTGGCCCTTGATGTCGTGCGGATAGCCGACGACGGCGGCCTCGGCCACCTTGGGATGGGCCACCAGCGAGGATTCCACTTCCGCGGTGCCCATGCGGTGCCCGGAGACATTGAGCACATCATCGACGCGGCCGGTGATCCAATAGAAGCCGTCGGCGTCGCGGCGGCAGCCGTCGCCGGTGAAGTATTTGCCGGGATAGGTGGCGAAATAGGTGGCGATGAAGCGATCGTGATCGCCATAGACGGAGCGCATCTGGCCCGGCCAGGAATCGGTGATGCACAGATTGCCCGATGTCTCGCCTTCGAGCGGCATGCCTTCGCCGTCGACCAGTTGCGGCTGAACCCCGAAGAAGGGCCTTGTGGCCGAGCCGGGCTTGAGGGCGGTGGCGCCGGGCAGCGGGGTGATCATGATGCCGCCGGTCTCGGTCTGCCACCAGGTGTCGACAATCGGGCAGCGGGCATCGCCGACCACATTGTAATACCAGTTCCAGGCCTCGGGGTTGATCGGCTCGCCGACCGTGCCCAGCAGACGAATGCTGGCGCGGCTGGTGTTCTTGACCAGCTCGTCGCCGGCGCCCATCAGGGCGCGGATGGCGGTCGGGGCGGTGTAGAAGATATTGACCTGATGCTTGTCGCAGACCTGCCAGAAGCGCGAGGCGTCGGGATAGTTGGGCACCCCCTCGAACATTAAGGTGGTGGCGCCATTGGCCAGCGGCCCGTAGACGATATAGGAATGGCCGGTGATCCAGCCGACATCGGCGGTGCACCAATAGATGTCGCCGTCATGATAGTCGAACACATATTGATGGGTCATGGCGGCATAAACCAGATAGCCGCCGGTGGTGTGCAGCACGCCCTTGGGCTGGCCGGTGGAGCCGGAGGTGTAGAGGATGAACAGCGGGTCCTCGGCATTCATCGGCTCGGGCGGGCAATCGTCCGAAACCCCTGCCACCGCTTCGTCATACCAGATATCGCGACCGGCCTGCATGTTCACATCGCCGCCGGTGTGGCGGATGACCAGGGTCTTGACGTCGCCGCCGCATTTTTCCAGCGCGGCATCGGTGTTGACCTTCAGCGGAATGACCTTGGCGCCGCGCAGGCCCTCATCGGCGGTGATCACCAGCTTGGAATCGCAGTCGAGAATGCGGCCGGCCAGGCTGTCGGGGGAGAAGCCGCCGAACACCACCGAATGCACCGCGCCGATGCGGGCGCAGGCCAGCATGGCATAGGCGGCTTCCGGGATCATCGGCATGTAAAGGGTGATGCGGTCGCCCTTGGCGACGCCCATGCCCTTCAGCACATTGGCAAAGCGGCTGACCTCGCTGTGCAGTTGTTTATAGGTGATCTTCTTGTCGACCGACGGATCGTCGCCTTCCCAGATAATCGCGACCTGGTCGCCGCGGGTCTCCAGATGGCGGTCGATGCAATTGGCGGTGACATTGAGCACCCCGTCCTCAAACCATTTGATCGAGACATCGCCCGGTCCGAATGTGGTGTTCTTGACCTTGGTATAGGGCTTGATCCAGTCGAGCCGCTTGCCGTGTTCGCCCCAGAACGCGTCCGGATCGTCAACACTGGCCTGATACATTTCCAGATATTTTTCATTGTCGGCAAAGGCGCGTGCGGCCCATTCGTCGGATACCGGATAGACATCGTTCATGATGATAAGTCCCCCTGTCTTCTTTTATGGCTGAGTATTTAGCTGAAGGTTTTGCAGAGCATTATGCGCGGCAGAATTGTCTTTCGCAATATGGCTTTTGTTCATATCGGCGCCTCAATCGGGGTCTCGATCCAATCGGGCGATCAGGATCCCCTTCTCGAGGCGCGAATCAACCTTTTGCAGGGATTTTCCCTTGCAGGGGCCCTTCACGCAGAGCCCGTCCTCAAGCCGGAATTCGGCGCCATGGGTCGAGCAGAGCAGCCGGGTGCCAGAGCGGGTCAGAAAGCGGTCCGGAAAGGTTTCGAGCGGGGTGCCCTGATGCGGACAGGCATTGATAAACACAGCCGCATCGGCGCCGGCGCGCACCGCCACCAGCTCGGTCCGCTCTCGGCCCTCGCCGAACTCGAAGCCGCGCGCGCCCGGATCGGGCATCTCCTCCAGCGGGCAGAGGCGGAATTCTGCCGCTTCAGACATGTTCGGATTTGCGCGGCCGGTTCAGCAGGCCGGTGATGACCTCGTCGAGGCTGCGGCCTTCATGCAGGATGGCGCTGACCGCGGCCGAGATCGGCATTTCGACCTCATGAGCTTCGGCCAGCTTCATGATCACCTGGGCGGTGTGCACCCCCTCGCTCACGGTCTGGCGGGCGGCCATGATCTGCTCAAGGCTCTGGCCCTCGCCGATGGCGGCGCCGAGCGACATGTTGCGCGACTGGCGCGAGCCGCAGGTGAGGATGAGATCGCCGAGGCCGGACAGGCCGCTCAGGGTCTCGCGTCTGGCGCCGAGTTTCACCGCCAGCCGGGTCATTTCGGCAAAGCCGCGCGCGGTGAGGGCGGCGCTGGCATTGTGGCCCAGCCGGCGTCCCTCGACGATGCCGCAGGCAATGGCCAGCACGTTCTTCACCGCGCCGCCGACCTCGGCCCCGATGACATCATCGGAGGAATAGAGCCGGAAGGCGGGGCCGGACAGGCGCTCGGCCACCGGTTCGCACAAATGGCGATCGGCGGCGGCCAGGGTGACGGCGGTGGGCAGGCCATTGGCGACCTCGCCGGCGAAACTCGGACCGGACAGCACCATCGGTTCGGCTTCCGGCAGGGCCTCGGCCAGCACTTGCGAGAGCAGATATCCGGTGCTGATCTCGATGCCCTTGGAGCAGATGACCACCGGGGTGCCGGGGGTGAGATGGCCGGACAGGCGCTCGGCGATGCCGCGGCTGGCCTGGGCCGGGGTGACCAGCAGCACGATCTCGCATGCGGCGGTCTCGGCGAGGTCGGTGACGGCGCGGATATTGGGGGCAAGGGCGATGCCGGGCAGATATTTGCGGTTTTCATGAACGGCGTTGATGTCCGCCGCGACCTCCGGCTCGTAGGACCACAACAGAACCTCGCCGCCATTGCGGGCGGCGGTATTGGCCAGGGCGGTGCCCCAGGCGCCGGCGCCGATGATGCCGAGCTGTTGAGGATGTGGGGTCATGCTGGGGCTCCGGTGGTTGGTGCGGGGCGGCTCACGGCGCGCCGGTCATGGATTGCAGCGGCCAGCGGGCGCGGGCCGGAATGTCCAGCTCATCGGTGAGGCCGAGGGCCAGCCGCTCGGCCCCGGCCCAGGCGATCATGGCGCCGTTATCGGTGCAATATTGCACGGGCGGCACCATCAGTTCAAACCGCTCATCGGCGCAGAG
>PKTQ01000408.1 GCA_002869085.1 Hyphomicrobiales bacterium
GCTCATTCATGGCGCAGGGCTTCGATCGGGTTCAGATGGGCGGCGCGGCGCGCCGGGAAATAGCCGAATATCACCCCGACCAGGGCCGAAAAGCCGAAGGCGGTCAGGACGATGAACGGGTCCGGGATATAGGGGATTTTCATCATGGCGGCGGCAATGCCGGCAAGGCCCAGCCCGAGCGCCACGCCGAGTATGCCGCCGATCAGCGACAGGACAATGGCCTCGACCAGAAACTGCAGCAGCACCTGCTGCTCCTGGGCGCCGATCGCCAGCCTTATGCCGATTTCGCGGGTGCGCTCGGTGACCGAGACCAGCATGATGTTCATGATGCCGATGCCGCCGACCAGCAGGCTGACCCCGGCCACCGCGCTGAGCAATATGGTCAGGGTGCCGGTGGTGGCGGTGCGGGTGGAGGCGATGCGCTTCATGTCGGCGACCGCGAAATCGTCCTCCTGGCCGTTGCCGATATGGCGACGCTCGCGCAGCAGGTGTTCGATGGCGGCCTGCACCCGCGAGGTGGCCATATTGTCCCTGGCCGAGATATAGACGGTGCCGATATCGCTATTGCCGGCAATGCGGCGCTGAAAGGTCCTGAGCGGCATCAGCACGATATCGTCCTGATCGATGCCGAAGCCAGATTCGCCCTTTTCCTCCAGCAGGCCGATGATTTCGCAAGAGATTTTATTGATGCGGATATTGCGCCCGACGGGGCTGAGTCCGCCGAACAGCTCGCGGCGGGTGGTCTCGCCGAGCAGGCACACCGCGCGGCCGCTGCGCACTTCGCCGTCCAGGAAGCGGCGCCCCTGCTTCAACTCGAGATCCTGGGTAATGAAATAGGCATTGTCGGTGCCGGCAATGGTCACGCTGCGGTTTTGCGAGCCGAACACCACGGTGGCCTTCTCGCGCGAGACCGGCGCCACCGCCTTGACGCCGCCGAGCTGGCTTCGAAGCGCGGCGATGTCGCGGGCATTGAACGGCCTGGCCTGGCTGCTGGAGCGGCCGGGGCCGAACTGGCCGGGGCGGATGAACAACAGATTGCTGCCCAATTTGGCCATGTCGGCCTGGACCTTGGCGGTGGTGCCGTTGCCGATGGTGACCATGGCGATGACCGCGCCGACGCCGATGACGATGCCGAGCAGGGTCAGGAAGGAGCGCAGCACATTGCGCCGGATGGCCTGGATCGCCAGTTTCAGGGTCTCAAAAAACATCAGACCGTTTCCTCACCATGGGCGGCGGGGCCGATATGGCCGTCGAGAAAGTGAATCAGCCGCCCGGCATATTGCGCCATGTCCGGCTCATGGGTGACCATGATCACGGTGATGCCCTGATCGCGGTTGAGATGGGTGAGCAGCTCCATGATTTCGATACTGGTGGCGGTGTCGACATTGCCGGTCGGCTCGTCGGCCAGCAGCACGTAAGGGTGGGTGACGATGGCCCGGGCAATGGCGACGCGCTGCTGCTGGCCGCCGGAGAGCTCGGCCGGGCTATGGCCGGCCCGCGCCGCCAGGCCGACCTGCTCCAGCGCCCGCATGGCCAGGGAGCGGCGCTGTTTCAGCTTCATGCCCCGATAGATCAGCGGCAGTTCCACATTCTCGATGGCCGAGGTGCGGGCCAGCAGATTGAAGCCCTGGAAAACAAAACCGAGAAAATGCCGGCGCAACAGGGCGCGCTGGTTCTGGGTGAGAGCGCCGACATCGACCCCCTTGAACAGATAATGGCCGGAGCTGGGCACGTCGAGGCAGCCGATAATGTTCATCGCGGTGGACTTGCCGGAGCCGGACGGGCCCATAATGGCGATGAATTCGCCGGCATCGATGCTGAGATCGACCCGGTCCAGCGCCCGCACCAGGGCGGCGCCGGCACCGTAGACCTTGCTGATGCCTTGCAATTCGATCAGCGCTGATTGCGGCGCAGCATTCATGCCCGGTCTCCTAATCCTTCGCGGACATCATGTCGGTGATCACCGGCTGCTCCGGCGCCAGCGCCCCTTTCAGAATCTGGGTGCGGCGGCCGTCGGTGGGGCCGATGGTGACATTGAGTTTTTTGGGTCGGCCATCCTTCAGCACCCAAAGAGCGCGGGCATCGCCATTGGCCTCGGTCCTGGCGGCGGGGCGGCGCAGGCGCGGGCGACCGGGCAGCAGTTTTTCCAGGAAGCTGCGATTGTCGCGGGTTTTGGCGCTGGCGGCGGGAGTGAAGCGCAAAGCCGCATTGGGCACGGTGAGGGCGTCTTTCAGATGCTGCACGGTGATCTCGGCGGTGGCGGTCATGCCCGGGCGCAGCAGCAGATCGGGATTGGCGGCCGTGAGCACCGCCTTATAGGTGACAACGCCCTGAACGATTTCGGAGCCGAAGCGCAGCTCCCTTATGGTGGCGGTAAAGCGCCGGCCGGGATAGGCATCGACCGAAAAGCTGGCCTTCTGGCCCTCACTGACCTTGCCGATATCAGCCTCGTCCACATCCACATGCACTTCCATCTTGGTCAGATCCTCGGCGATGGTGAACAGAACCGGGGCCTGCAGCGAGGAGGCCACGGTCTGGCCCGGCTCGACATTGCGGCTCAGCACCACGCCGTTGATCGGCGAACAGATGCAGGTCTTGCGCAGATTGGTTTCGTTGAGCTTCAAATCGGCCTCGGCGGCGGCCACATCCGCCTCGGCGCGCTCCAGCGCCGCGATGGCGCGGTCATAGGCGGCTCTGGCGGTTTCCAGGTCGTGGCCGGTGCCGATCTTCTGCCGCGACAGGTTTTGCTTGCGCTCATAATCGAGCCGCTTTTCGGTGCGGGTCGCCTCGGCGTCCTTCACGGCGGCCTTCCGGGCGGCCAGCTTGGCGCGGGCGCTCTCGGCGCTGGCCTTGAGCTTGTCGGTGTCGAGTTCGGCCAGCACCTGACCGGCCTTCACCTTGGAATTGTAATCGGCCATCACCTTGCGGATGGTGCCGGAGAGCTCGCTGGAAATATCGACCTGATTGGTGGGCTGCACGGTGCCGACCGCGGTGACGATGATGACGAGGTCACCGCGCTTGGCCGGCTGGGTGACATAGCGGGCCTTGCCATTACCGCCATCGGCCAGCAACAGCCCATATGCGAGCGCGCCCGCCAGGACCAGCAGGGCCGCCAGGGCCAGCCAGCGGCCGGGACGCCGCCATGGGGAGGCCTCGGCGCCCTCAAGGCCCAGCACCGATGCGATATCGCCGTCTGTCCGTTCCGCTCTTTCAGTATCGTCAGCTTTGTTCTGCCCGCTCACTGCTCATGCTCCCATTCAGGCTCCCATTCAGGCCAGGTGCCCACGGGCCGGTGGTGGCTCACCAATACCCATTGCACGGGGCTCTGACATTCTAACGCGGGAGCGGGGATTTTTCAGTCGTTTTCAGAAGGGGCCGGGCGCTCAGGCCCGCACCTTGCCGGTGGTGGCGATCACGATGCCGGGCAGGACCAGCAACAGGCCGAAAATATGATAGAGATGAAGCACTTCGCCGAGGAACAGCACCGCCAGCCCGGCGGCGTAAACCGGCATCAGATAGAGAAACATGCTGGTCTGCGGCGCGCCGACCTGCTTGATGGCGAATTTATAGATGGAAAAGGCCAATACGGAGGGGAACAGCGCCACGCCGAAAATGCTGGCCCAGGCCCGGGGCTCGGCCGGCAGGCCGCCCGTGATCATCAGCTCGAAGATGAAAAACGGCGCCAGCACCACAATGCCGCCGGCCATGACGCTGGCGAACACCGCCAGGGTGGGGATGCCGGCCAGGCTTTTGCGTTTCAGAAGGATCGAATAAAGCGCCCAGCTGATGCTGGCGAGGCCGATCAGCAGATCGCCGTCATTCAGCCTGAGCTGCAGGATGTGCTGGGGCTCGCCGCGCAGCACGATCAGCGCCACGCCGGCAAAGGCCAGCGCAATGCCGAGGATCTGGCGGGCGCGCAAGGCGGCGCCGTAAAACAGCGCGTCGATGATGAGGATGAATATGGGCGATGTGGCGTAGATCAGGGCGGCATTGGTGGCCTCGGTGCGGCCGAGGCCGATATAGACAACGGCGCCGCAAATGCCCATGGCCAGCGCGCCCATCAGCAGCAATAGCGGCAGATTGGCCCGGATGCGGGGCCAATGGGCGCGGATATCGGCGGCGCAGAAAGGCAGCAGGATCATCAGCGCCAGCACCCAGCGGCAAAAGGCCATGGTGACGGGCGGGGTATAGGCCATCGCCGCCCGGCCGATGATGATGTTGGACGAAAACAGCAGCGGCATCACCAGCAGCAGGGCATAGACGATCCATAGAGGCATGTAGCGGTGGGGCAAGTTGCGCTGGGGCACTAGAGCGGTTCACCGGTGAAGTCGCTCTGGGCGCAGGGAATGCCCTTCAGCTTCAACCGCGCGCACAGCTCAATCGCCTCGCCGATATCGCTGAGCGGCCCGGCCACCAGGGCATAAATCGGCTTGCCATTGGTGGCGCGGCTCTTTTGCACCCGCGGCTTGAAGCTGCTGAGCTCATTGCCCTTCTTGTCCGCGCTGAGGCCCTGCCAGGCCTTTTTCAGCTTGGAGACCTGATCGGCGATCACCAGCCTGACCCCAAATTGACCGCCGCTGGTCAGATCCTCCTCCGGGCTGTCCGGGCCGGCGAGGGCGGCGGTCTTGCCGGGGGTCGGCGCCTTGTCCGCGGGCTTGGCCTCGCTGCGGGCGGCGGCAAGAGCGGGCGGCGGGGCCTTGCGGGCCGCTTCATCGGTGTCGCCGGCGATGTCGCCTTGGGGCGGCATGATCGGCAGCAGTTTAGCGGTTTTGATCTTGCCC
>PKTQ01000277.1 GCA_002869085.1 Hyphomicrobiales bacterium
AGTGCCTGGCCAAAGGCGCGTTATTCCGTGAGCAGGTCGAGCTCGGCCAGAATCGCATCGCCCATCTCATGGGTGGACACCAGGGTCTTGCCGTCCTGCATGATGTCGGCGGTGCGCAGGCCCCGGCCCAGCACATTGGCGATGGCGGTGTCGAGCAGATCGGCCTCGGCGCTCATATTGAACGAATAGCGCAGCGCCATGGTCAGCGAGCCGATCATGGCGATCGGGTTGGCCTTGCCCTGACCGGCGATGTCCGGGGCCGAGCCGTGCACCGGCTCGTAGAGCGCCTTGCGCTTGCCGCCCGCATCGGTTTCGCCCAGCGAGGCCGAGGGCAGCATGCCGAGCGAGCCGGTGAGCATGGCGGCGACATCGGACAGCATATCGCCGAACAGATTGTCGGTGACGATGACGTCGAACTGCTTGGGATTGCGCACCAGTTGCATGCCGCAATTGTCAGCCAGCATGTGCTCAAGGGTCACGTCCGAATATTCAGCCTGGTGCACGTCCGAGACCACTTCGTGCCACAGCACGCCCGACTTCATCACATTGCGTTTTTCGGACGAGATCACCTTGCCGCGCCGCACCCGCGCCAGGTCGAAGGCGACCCGGGCGATGCGCTCGATCTCATAGGTGTCGTAGACCTGGGTGTCGATGCCGCGCTTCTGGCCATTGCCGAGATCGACGATTTCCTTGGGCTCGCCGAAATAGACGCCGCCGGTGAGCTCGCGCACGATCATGATGTCGAGCCCTTCGACAAGCTCGCGCCGCAGCGAGGAAGCCTCGGCCAGGGCCGGATAGCAGATGGCCGGGCGCAGATTAGCGAACAGCTTCAGATCCTTGCGCAGGCGCAGCAGCCCGGCCTCGGGGCGGGCGTCATAAGGCACGTCGTCCCATTTGGGTCCGCCGACCGCGCCGAAAATCACCGCATCCGCCGCGAGCGCCCGGGCCATGTCGTCTTCGGAAATCGCAACGCCATGGGCATCATAGGCGGCGCCGCCCACCAGGCCGTGGCTGCACTCAAAGCGCACATCTCCGCGCCCGCTCAGCCAATCGATGATGCGCTCGGCTTCGGCCATGATTTCCGGGCCGATTCCGTCGCCCGGCAGAAGAAACAGATTATAGTTCGGCATGATGGTCGTTCGCCCCCTTGGGTCATGATCGCGCTAGCGATGTCGTGGTTCAAAATGGGTGTTGGCAACAGCCGCCGCGGACGGCGCGGCCGGGCGCCGGAAATCAGACCCAGGGCCGGTCGTTTTCCAGCCTGGCTTCATAAGTTTCAATGGCCGCCTTCTTGTTCAGGGTGAGGCCGATATCGTCAAGGCCTTCCAGCAGGCAGGTCCTGCGGAACGGGTCGATCTCGAATTTGATGACGCCGCCATCGGGGCCGCTGATCTCCTGGGTTTCCAGATTGACGGTGACGGTGGCATTGGCGCCGCGCTGGGCGTCGTCCATCAGCCGTTCCACGTCCTCGGCCGGCAGCTTGATCGGCAGGATGCCGTTCTTGAAGCAGTTATTATAGAAGATGTCGGCAAAATCCGGTGCGATGATGACCTTGAAGCCGAAATCGAGCAGGGCCCAGGGGGCGTGCTCACGCGATGAGCCACAGCCGAAATTATCGCCGGCCACCAGAATGCGCGCATTGCGGTAGGCGGGCTTGTTGAGCACGAAATCCTCGATCTCCGAGCCGTCCTCATTATAGCGCATGTCACTGAACAGGTGCTTGCCAAGTCCGGTGCGCTTGATGGTTTTGAGGAACTGCTTGGAGATGATCATGTCGGTGTCGATATTGACGAGCGGCATGGGGGCGGCGGTGGCGGTGAGGGTTTTGAATTTTTCCATTGTTCCGGAACCGGTGTTTGATGTATCGATCGAGCGGTCGTCATAGCGCGGTTCGCTTCATTTGGCGAGTCCCGGCGCCGATAATCAGGCCCGCAAACGGCCCGAGCGCCGCATTTGCACCCAAAGTCGCATCTGCGCCCGGCCCGTTTAGCGCATATAAAGCAATGATACGCAGTTGCACAAAATAAGAATCGACAGGAAAAGGATCCTCACGTGACACAGAACAGCACAGTTTCTCTGGACAGCTTCCGGTGCAAACAGACCCTGGAGGCCGGTGGCAAGAGCTATCACTATTTCGACCTGAAACTGGCCGAGGCCAATGGTCTGGAAGGGGCCTCCAGGCTGCCCTTTTCCCTGAAGGTGCTGCTCGAAAATCTGCTGCGCTTTGAAGATGGCAGCACGGTGAGCGCCGACGATATCCGCGCGGTGGCGGCTTTCGCCGCCGGCAAATCGGGTGAGCGCGAGATCGCCTTCAGGCCGGCGCGGGTGCTGATGCAGGATTTCACCGGCGTGCCGGCGGTGGTCGATCTGGCCGCCATGCGCGGCGCCATGGAGGCGCTGGGCGGGGACCCGGCGCTGATCAATCCGCAGGTGCCGGTGGATCTGGTGATCGACCATTCGGTGATGGTGGACTTTTCCGGCAGCCCCGAGGCGTTCGAGCAGAATGTGTCGCGCGAATATGAGCGCAACAAGGAGCGCTATGAGTTTCTGCGCTGGGGCGGCAGCGCGTTCGATAATTTCCGGGTGGTGCCGCCGGGCACCGGCATTTGCCATCAGGTCAATCTGGAGCATCTGACCCGGGTGGTGTGGACCCGCGAGATGAACGGCGAAACCTATGCCTACCCGGACACGCTGGTCGGCACCGACAGCCATACGGTGATGGTCAATGGCCTGTCGGCGCTGGGCTGGGGTGTCGGCGGTATCGAAGCCGAGGCGGCGATGCTGGGCCAGCCGATTTCGATGTTGATCCCCGATGTGATCGGGGTGCGGCTGACCGGGGCGCTGAACGCCGGGGTGACCGCCACCGACCTGGTGCTGACCATTGTGGAAATGCTGCGCAAGCGCGGCGTGGTCGGCAAATTCGTCGAATTTTTCGGCCCCGGGCTCGATCATCTGTCGCTGGAGGACCAGGCGACTATCGGCAATATGGCCCCGGAATATGGCGCCACCTGCGGCATCTTCCCGATCGACGCGGATACGCTGGAATATCTGAACGCCACCGGGCGCGGCGACAGCGCCGAACTGGTTGAAACCTATGCCAGGGCCCAGGGCATGTATCGCGAGACCGACAGCGCCGAGCCGGTGTTCACCGATGTGCTCGAGCTTGATCTTGCCAGCGTGGTGCCGAGCCTGGCTGGGCCGAAGCGGCCGCAGGACCGGGTGCCGCTGAGCGAGGCCAAGGCCTCCTTCGCCAAGGCCCTGGCCGAGGAATACAGCGTCGCCGATGCCGGCGCGCGGGTACCGGTCGAGGGTAAGGATTTCGAGGTCGGGCACGGCGATGTGGTGATCGCGGCCATCACCTCCTGCACCAATACCTCCAACCCCTCGGTGATGGTCGCCGCCGGCCTGGTGGCGCGCAATGCCCGCAAGAAGGGCCTGCGGCCCAAGCCCTGGGTCAAGACCTCGCTCGCCCCCGGCAGCCAGGTGGTGACCGATTATCTGGAACGGGCCGATCTGCAGGAAGATCTCGATGCGATGGGCTTTAATAATGTGGGCTATGGCTGCACGACCTGCATCGGCAATTCCGGCCCGCTGCTCGACGGGGTCTCGAACGCCATCAAGGCCGGCGATCTGGCCGCCTGTTCGGTGCTGTCGAGCAACCGCAATTTCGAGGGCCGGGTCAATCCGGACGTGAAGGCCAATTACCTGGCCTCACCGCCACTGGTGGTGGCCTATGCGCTGGCCGGGTCGCTGCAGCGCGACATCACCACCGAGCCGCTGGGCAAGGGCAGCGACGGCAAGCCGGTTTATCTGAAGGATATCTGGCCGGACCCGAAGGACGTGGCCGATCTGGTGCTCGCCTCGATCACCCCGGAGATGTTCGCGACGCGCTATGCCGATGTGTTCAAGGGCGATAAGCGCTGGCAGGCGGTGCCGAGCGGCGGCGGGCTGACCTATGACTGGGACATGACCTCGACCTATGTGCAGAACCCGCCTTATTTCGAGGGCATGAAGATGGAGCCGGAGCCGGTGCAGGATATCGCCGATGCGCGTATTCTGGGCCTGTTCGGCGACAGCATCACCACCGACCATATCTCGCCTGCCGGCTCGATCATGGAATCCAGCCCCGCCGGACGCTATCTGACCGGCTATCAGGTGCCGCCGCGCGCCTTCAACTCCTATGGCTCGCGGCGCGGCAATCATGAGGTGATGATGCGCGGCACCCTGGCCAATATCCGCATCCGCAACCAGATGGCGCCGGGCACCGAAGGCGGGGTGACCCTGCATCAGCCGGATGGCGAGCAGATGGCGATTTACGATGCCGCCATGCGCTATGGCGAAGAAGGCACGCCGCTGGTGGTGATGGCGGGCCGCGAATACGGCACCGGCTCCTCGCGCGACTGGGCCGCCAAGGGCACCAGGCTGCTCGGGGTGCGGGCGGTGATCGCCCAGTCCTTCGAGCGTATCCACCGCTCCAACCTGATCGGCATGGGCGTGTTGCCGCTGACCTTCGCGGAGGGCACCTCCTGGAAGAGCCTGGGCTGTACGGGGAGCGAAACCGTCAGCATTTCCGGCCTCGCGGACATCACCCCGCGCATGACCATCAATGCGACCATCCGCTTTGCTGATGGGCGTGAGCAGGTGGTGCCGCTGCTGTGCCGGATCGATACGGAGGACGAGCTGAATTATTACCGCAATGGCGGCATTCTGCATTACGTCCTGCGCAATCTGGCCAAGGCCTGACAC
>PKTQ01000359.1 GCA_002869085.1 Hyphomicrobiales bacterium
CATCTCCTGCAATTCGTGCCACAATCTGAGCATGGGCGGCACCGACAATCTGAAAACTTCGATCGGCCATAACTGGCAGCAGGGTCCGATCAACTCGCCCACCGTGCTGAACTCCTCGCTCAACCTGGCCCAGTTCTGGGACGGCCGCGCCGCCGATCTGAAGGCCCAGGCCGGCGGGCCGATCGCCAATCCCGGCGAAATGGCCTTCACCCACGGGCTGGCGGTGCATGTGCTGGAATCGATCCCGGAATATATCGGTGAGTTCCGCAGCATTTTCGGCGGCTCGACCATCACCATCGACATGGTCACCTCGGCCATCGCGGCGTTTGAGAGAACCCTGGTCACCCCCAATTCGCGGTTCGATCAATGGCTGAAGGGCGATAAGGGCGCGCTGACCGCCCAGGAAGTGGCCGGTTATGAGCTATTCAAGGAATCCGGTTGCACCGCCTGCCATAACGGCCCGGCGGTGGGCGGCAATTCGTTCCAGAAAATGGGCGTTGTGGAACCCTACAAGACCACCAACAAGGCCGAAGGGCGCGTGGCGGTGACCGGCGACGATGCCGACCGGTTCAACTTCAAGGTTCCGACCCTGCGCAATGTGGCCCTGACCTATCCCTATTTCCATGACGGCGCCGCCGACAGCCTGGAAGAAGCGGTTATCCTGATGGGGCGTTTGCAGCTCGGCACAAAATTCACCGATGAGCAGACGGCGCAGATCGTCGCCTTCCTGAAATCGCTGACCGGCGAGCAACCCTCGTTCAAGATGCCGATCCTGCCGCCTTCGACCAATTCGACCCCGAAACCGAAGCCGTTTGGCTAGAGATCGTCACTTGCTGCGAAAACTCTTCAGACTGTGGGGAGCCTTGCTTAAAGGCTCCCCCTTCATCTACAATGAGAATAATGAGGAGAAACGCATGATTCAGCCCACCCAGAAATCCACCGCGCCGGACGGCAACAGCCGGGAGAACGAGATGGCCGCGCCGACAATGCCCAATGCCAAGGACGGGGCGGGAAAGGATCGTTTCGCGGAACTCCTGCGCCAGAACAATATCCCCCTCACCTTGCAGCGCCTGGCCATCGCCCAGGTGCTGTTTGCCCGCCCGGTGCATCTGACCGCCGAGCAGGTGTTGCAGCGCGCCCAGCACATCGTGCCGGAAATCTCCCGCGCCACCGGATACAACACCCTGAAACTGTTCAAGGAAAAGGGGCTGGTGCGCGAATTGGTGATCGATCCGGCGCGCATCGTCTATGATTCCAACACCAGTCATCACTATCATATCTATGATGCCGACACCGGCGAGATGACCGATATCCCGGCCGGGGACCTGAAAGTGGTCGGCTCGGCCAATCTGCCTTCCGATGTGGAGCTTGAAGAGGTCGACATCATCATCCGCGTGCACAGCAAGGACCACTAGGCCGCAATTGACGTGCCGGCTCCCGCCGGCACCGGTCAGGCGCGCGCGGCGCGGATGCCGTCGATGAACAGTTTGGCGCCGACCGCACCGAATACCAGCCCGAATCCCGCCTCGAACATTCTGGAAAATCTGGCATAGGTCTTCATGGCCATCCCGGTAGAGAACAGCACCGCATAGGTGCTGTAAATGGCCAGGGCCGAGAGGGATATGCAGAGGCCGGTGAGCAGAAACTGCCCATGGCTCATATGAGTGGCGGCAAGAAAGGACGACACCGCCACCCACATCATCGCCGCCTTGGGATTGGTCAGCACCACCAGCATGCCGGTGCGGAACGCCGCCAGGGGCGCTGCCTCGACATGGGTGCTTTGCAAAGCGCCGCCATGGCCGCGCCATGCGGCCCTGAGCGCCTTGAGGCCCAGAAACATCAGATAGGCGCCGCCAATGCATTTCATGATGATAATGGTCTCGGGGATCGAGCTGAACAGGGCGGCAATGCCGAAAGTGCAGGCAATCGCCCAGACAAAGACCCCGGCCGCCACCCCGGCCGCCACCGCCAGGCCGGCGCGGCGCCCGCCGCCGAGGGCATAAGAGGCAACCGCCATCAGATTGGGACCCGGGGCCATCTGCGCCAGCAGCACGCCGAGCATAAGGGGCAGCAATTCGATCATGACACAGGTCTCCCGGGCGGCAAATCCGTCTCTCTTGATAACCGGTACGGGTGAGGAAGGGAAGTGATGGACGCCGGCCATGCCGGGCGGGAGATCGCGCCCAGTCAGCTGGAGCATTTTGCGCCAGACTGTCCCGTGATGGGACGAAGTGTTTGATGTTGGGGCTTGCGAGGGGTGCCGGTGCGGGACGGGTTTGCGGGCAAACTTGCGGCGGAAGCCCGCTTGCCGCCCGCACCGGCGGTAAAATCGATGGTCTCCTTCAGCTTTCGGGTAGGAGCCGAGGCGCTGGGAGGAGAGCCAAGTGTTCTCTTTTGAGAATCTTGCCCTAAACCCAGCAATTCACGTGCCAGATACTCGAAATCGCCCGAATTATCTGCTAGAGCCTATTCAAATCACCACGCTTGAAGGAGACCCCGTGGCCATGACAACCAATCTGGTGCTGACCGTACTCGCCGAGGACAAGCCAGGGCTTGTGGAGCGGCTCGCCTCGATCATTTCGGCGCATTCGGGCAGTTGGGTCGACAGCGCCATGTCCCGGCTGGGCGGCGAGTTTGCCGGCATTCTGAAGGTGTCGATTCCAGAAAGCCAGGCCGAGGCGCTGGAAGCGGCGCTGGGGAAGCTTGGCGATGAAGGCATTACGGTGAATTTCCGGGCCGACAAGAGCCTGCCCCGTGAAGGCGGCACCAGGGCGCAATTCGAATTGATCGGGCAGGATCATCTGGGCATCGTGGCCAAGATTTCCGGCGTACTGGCGCGGCTCAACGTCAATGTGGAGGATCTGCGCAGCTCGGTGTTCACCGGCAGCATGTCGGGCGAGGCCATGTTCAAGGCCCGCGCCGAGATCGTGCTGCCGCCGGGCCTGGCCTTCGATACGCTGGCCGAAGCGCTGGAGGCGATCGCCGGCGATGTGATGGTGGATATCGAATTGTGCGACCCGAGCCAACCGGAGCCGTGCTGAGCCGATGAGCCCTATTGTGCATCTTGAAAGCCTGTCCGAGCTTGGGCAGCGCTATAGCATGGTCGCCTGCGATGTGTGGGGGGTGGTGCATAACGGCGTGCGCCCCTATGAGGACGCGGTGGCGGCGCTGGCGGCGTTTCGCGCCGGCGGCGGCACGGTGCTGCTGCTGACCAATGCGCCGCGCCCCAATACGGCCACCATAGAGCATCTGGACCAGATCGGGGTCGACCATGACGCCTATGACGGGGTGGTGACATCGGGAGATGTGACCCTGGACATGCTGGCCGAGCTGAACGGCGCGCCCATATATTTCATCGGCGATCAGACCCGGGACCATCCGCTGGTGTCGAGCGCGGCGCTGAATCTGACCGGACCTGAGGAGGCCGAGCATATTCTGTGCACCGGGCTGTTCAACGATAATGAGGAAACCCCGGACGATTACCGCGAGCGGCTGGGCGAACTGGCGAAGCGCGGGCTGCGCATGATCTGCGCCAATCCCGACATCGTGGTGGACAAGGGCGACCAGCGGCTCTATTGCGCCGGTTCGCTGGCCCGGCTCTATGAGCAATTGGGCGGCCATGCGGTCTATGCCGGCAAACCCTATGCGCCGGTTTATGAGATGACTTTAAAGCGCTTTTCGGCCCTCAGCGGCGCCCCGGCGAAGCCCGAAGAGATCCTGGTGATCGGGGACGGCATCAACACCGACATCAAAGGCGCGCTCGGCGCCGGCTGGGATGTGCTGTTCATCGCCGGGGGCATTCATGCGGCCGAGGCGGAGCATCCGGACGGTCTTGCCGGCCTGTTCGCCGGCCTGCCCGGCCTGCCGGTCGCCTGGCAGCAGCGCCTGAAATAACCACCAGGATGCGCAGCGGAGCCCATGACGCTGAGCCGCCCGCCGCCCTCGCCGACCGGATCGCCGCGACGGTGGCCCGGCCCCAATTCCACAGCTGTGCGGATGAGATTCCGGCCCTGGGCGGCGCCTATCTGCTGCTGCTTCGGCTGCAGCGCAGCTTAAGGCCGGATTTGAAAGCTTTTGCGAATTTGCGCCTGATGCCCGGCTGGTATGTCTATTGCGGCAGCGCCTATGGGCCGGGGGGCATGCGGGCGCGGCTGAAGCGTCATCTCGCCCCGCAAAAGGCCCCGCGCTGGCATGTGGACCATCTGAGTCTGGCCGCCAGCACCCGTATCGCGGTGCCGGTACCCGGCGGCTCGGAATGCACGCTGTTCGCCGCGCTTTCGTCAGCACCGGATTTCAGCATCCCGGCGCCGGGCTTTGGCAGCAGCGACTGCCGCCGCTGCGCCAGCCATCTGCTGCTGTTTAGAACCGTCTCTTGAAAATCTCCCACAGGGGCAGATGGTTATATTTCCAATTGCCGGTGGGGCAGCGCACCTGGTGGGTTCGCAGATTGTAGTCCATATGGCCAAAGGCCGCCCGCCCGAAGGAGTTGGCGACGCCATAAACCCGGACCCAGCGCGGCGACAAATGCCGGACACTGCGGATATGCACGGTCTGGGCGTGAATATAGCCGGGCTGTTGATAATATCTGCGCGAGATATCGCGGTCGACCGCGATGCAGTGCCGGGCGATCAGATTACGATAGAGGCCGTTTTCGCCGCGCGCCTCGGCCTGCGGCGCGGCCAGGACAAATGCCATCACGGCCATGGCCGCCATCAGAAAGCTTGATTTCATCACTTGATTCCTTAATTCACCGTGCCCCGGCAATTCTCATATTATCGATTAGATTGTGGCCTTTCATAGGCACGATCGTCAAAAACGAAATTTGTCGAAACATCACCGAATGGCAGATTTCTGCGGATCAGTCAGTTCATGTATTCGACAAACTTATGACATTTTCGACAATCACCGCCACGTTACGTGTCAAAAATTGAGTCAATCTCACGACTGGCCGACCCGACTATTGACCATAATTTATACCCGGACCATCATTAGTGAGATAACATGAAAGTCGCCGGGGAGAACACCCCCCGACGACCGAGCACCGCCGGACAGCTTCGCAAATCAAGCAGACGCATATCTGCTAACAGCTAGCTGCAGCAACGCCAATGGGCTGTCACATGCTCAGTACGGCCAAACCGCACACGAGTATATGAGCGCACCCAATGACAAATACGAGATCGTACTGTCATTTTGACACTCCTTGTTCAAGGCGTGCCTGTTGCGTTCTCTAGCGTAAAACGCTATATATATACGCATAATGCGTACATAACGTATAGCCTTCGCCTTTGGGGTGGCACAAGACATCTTCCCAAAGGACGCTGGCGCTCTAAAGGCTCGGTGGTTCCAACACCGGGCCTTTTTCATTACCAGGCAACACAACCTAAAATATCCCACACACTCATGATCCGTCAAGGCCTTGTGGCTGCCTTTTGAGTTTTGTGTGGAACTCATACACATTTTGTGTCATATTGCGTGTCAAACGTGTTGAGCAAAGAGTTTTCGGGAGGTCAATCATGGATAAAGCTGTCCATAATGCATTGATAAAAATCAGGCATTACGAAGAAGAGATTCACCGCCTCAATCAATTCATCACACAGTATGAAGAACTTTCAGGAACGAAAGTGAAACGGGATGAGTTGCTCTCCAAACCTGACATGAATCATTTTTCTGAGACTACTCCTTCATCCGGAAAGCGTAAAAATGATCCAGGGAGAATCGCCAGAGTAGCAGAAGACATTATCCGTGAAGCCCAAAAGCCATTGACTCGGGGAACATTGCTGGCCCGGGTGTTGGAGAGGGGAGTGACAATTCACAGCAAGGACAAGGCCAAATATCTGGGCACCATTCTATGGCGCCAAAGCGACAAGTTTGAGAATATTGAGGGCCGTGGATATTGGGTGCGTGAATTGGGCGATCCACCCCCTGATCCTGAATTAGCATTTCTCGATGAAATGCTTAAGTAGTTGGCGTTGCGTTGCAAACTGCAACGCAACGTCATGGGCTAAATGCCGAAAACTGTCGATTGTGTTGTATTTTTATCAATTATTTCATTCTCTTATATTTTTTAATGACAATTGATCGCATTTTAATCAAGGCCTTTCATAGGCACGATCGTCAAAAACCCGGTCGATATCGCCATTCCATTCATGATGATATCTGTGCAGCAGCCGGTCGGCGGCGGTTAGCCCATCA
>PKTQ01000299.1 GCA_002869085.1 Hyphomicrobiales bacterium
GACTGGCGTGCGGACATAAAGCGCGCCGGAAGCCCGGCTTAAAAATCCAGGGGCGCATTCACGACAACCTCTTTCAGAACAAAGAAGCTGCGAAGCTGGCGCACATTGGGAAGCGTTAACAATTGTTGCCGGTGCAGACGGTTAAAATCAGCCATGTCCCGCACACGCACCTTGAGCAGATAGTCAAAGTCTCCTGCAACACATTGGCATTCCAGAACAAATGGGAACTTCGAAATCGCATCTTCAAAGGCTGCGAAACTCTCCGGCGTCGATCTTTCCAACACCGCGCCAACCACCACCAGCGCCCCGCGCCCAACCGCATCGGGATTAATATTCGCTCTCACATTGGCGATAATGCCCTCGTCAAACAGGCGTTGCGTGCGCCTGTGACAGGTTGCGGGGCTCACATTGATCTTTTCCGCCAGATCCGCATTGGACATGCGCCCGTCGGCCTGCAGCAGCTTCAATAGCTTTCGGTCAATGCTGTCGATTTCGGTTTTCATGAAAGAATCTTCCGTATTTCATCAGATAATTTCATAAAACCTTTCCATTCACATCGCAACAGGACGAAATGCAAAATTTTTCACCTGAAAATGGAAACACCTTTCTGACACCTTGGGCTAGAATTTCCGCGCAACAATTGAAGACGGATTGAGCCATGAACCTTGAAAAATTTGAACGCTACCCTCTCACCTTTGGTCCCACCCCCATCGAATACCTCCCGCGATTGACACAGGCGATCGGCGCGGATGTGGAAATCTACGCAAAGCGGGATGACTGCAATTCAGGGCTTGCCATGGGCGGCAACAAGCTGCGCAAACTTGAATATCTTGTTCCCGATGCCATTGCGTCCGGCGCGGATACGCTTGTTTCCATCGGCGGTGTTCAGTCCAACCACACCCGCATGGTGGCGGCAACAGCAGCGAAGATCGGCATGAAATGCGTGGTGATCCAGGAAAGCTGGGTTCCCCATGACGATGCGGTTTATGACCGCGTGGGCAACATCTTGCTGACCCGGCTCATGGGCGCGGATAGCCGCCTCGTGGATGAGGGTTTTGACATCGGCATTCGCCAAAGCTGGGAAGATGCCATGCAGTCGGTCAGGGATGCCGGCGGAATCCCCTATGCCATTCCCGCCGGCGCCTCGGTGCACAAATATGGAGGCCTTGGCTATGTCGGGTTCGCGGAAGAGGTTCGCGCTCAGGAAGCCGAGATGGGCATCAAATTCGACTATGTCATCGTTTGCTGCGTAACCGGCTCGACCCAGGCGGGGATGATCGTCGGCTTTGCGGAGGACAACCGCGCCGACAAGGTGATCGGCATCGATGGATCAGGCACCCCTGATCAATTGCGGGAACAAATGCGCGCCATTGTCGACAACACGGCCGAGCTGGTCGAATTGGGACGCAAGGTGCGTGATGATGAGATTGTCATCATTCCGGATTATGCCTACCCGGCTTACGGCGTGCCGAGCCAGGAGACCAACGATGCCATTCGCCTGGCCGCGCGCACAGAGGCGATGATCACAGACCCTGTTTATGAGGGCAAGTCCATGCAAGGTCTGATTGATCTGGCTAAAAAGGGCTTTTTCCCGAAAGGCTCCAAAGTGCTCTACGCCCATCTTGGCGGCGCACCGGCGCTGAACGGATACAGCTACGCTTTCCGCAACGGTTAGGAAATCCGGCCGTCTTCAAGCGAGTGTCACTACGAGAGTGAAGACCTCAATTGGCTTCGGGGCGCATGCGGGGTTCACCCCGTCTGCGCCTTGCGTCAGGCCGCCAAAATGGGCGCAAAGCCGCGATTAAATCACGGGCTTTTGGCCCGAATCTGCCGATATTGTTCCTTCATGGAACGGGGAAAATCGGTCCCAAGCCGACCTTCGACGGTTGAAGTTTGTTTTGGGACGCAGGCGCCAGAGCTGACATGTGGAAATTGTCGCTTTTGATCCTAACCGGACCTTTGTGAGGGGCATCAGGAAGCAATAGTTCAGTAAATTACAGGCTCGTTCTTGGCGGCTACGTGCTCTTTTGCCACCTTAGATCGCGGCCCAAAATCATATAGAATTACCTTCTAATATCTTGCAATTTTACGAAGGGCACAAATTGTCATGCCCGTAAGCTTCTCTGGTATCGCGGCTTCAATAATTGCAGTTGTTTCGTTTACCGTATCCGCCGCGCCTGCAGACGCCGCAGCGTTGGTTGACGATCCCATTCTGCGCATCGAAACCGGCATGCATACCGGCTCCATTCGAGGTACCGCGGGCGACCGGGGCTGCCGCCTGCTGGTAACAGGCGGATATGACAAAACCATCCGTGTCTGGGGCCTGAAACCCGGTTACCGTGCACGTCTCATCCGTGTAATACGCCCACCGATCGGCCGGGGGATTGATGGTTGGATCTATGCAGTTGCCTTGTCGCCGGACAACAGTTTGATTGCCGCGGCGAGCTTTACACAGGAGCATAATCACTGGATCCAGATATTCGAAACTCAATCTGGGCGTCTGATCCACCGATTGGGCCGGTTTCAAGAGCCAATCTATCGCGTGGCCTTCTCGCCCGATGGGCGCCGATTGGCGGCTTTGGGCCGGAAGGAAGGTCTGCGTGTCTGGGAAGCCCCGCAATGGCGGCTGCTCATGGCGGACAGAGACTACGGTGAAGAACAAGCCTTTGGGATCGCCTTTGATGTGAACGGGCGGCTGTTCACCACTTCCATGGAGGGCCTGTTGCGGCTCTACGGCCGGGATTTGCGCCTGATCCAGAAAATCAGAACTCGAGGTGGCCGCGAGCCTTTCAGAGTAGCTGCGCATCCAGATGGTAGCGTGGTGGCTGTCGGATACACGGACAGCCCGTCCATCGATATTTACAGGGCCGGAGATTTACAATTCCTGTTCGCTGCAGATACGCGCGATGTAAATCTTCCCGGTCTCGCCCAAGTTGCCTGGTCCCCGGACGGAAGGCGACTCTTTGCCGGCGGCACATTTCAGATCAACAAACAAACGGTTCTTCGGTTTTGGGATCATGCCGGGCGAGGACCGGGACAAAACCGGATTGCCTCGGAAAATACTATCACCGATATCGTGCCCTGTGATTACGGCGTATCAGTTGGTGCCAGTGATCCGGCCATTGTGCAATTGACCCGAGACGTAGTCAGATATTCATATGAGGGCTCTGTAGCTTCCGATATGGGGGGGAAACTCTTCAGTGCTTTTACGATGTCAACAGATGCCCAGCAGGTGCGATTTGGCCTTGGGAAGGGCAACACGGATCCGTGGTTGTTTGATGTTGGGAAGTTGCAGTTCATCGCTTCACCGCATCCCCCAAAGGACTTGTACCGCGCTTTGGTGGAAGATAGCGAAACAAATATAAATGGCTTACTTTCGCTGATTGGACCGCAATCCGCATCAGCCCCAAACCGGATCGCACCGAAAGGGCTCCGGATCGAAGGATGGAACGGCAACAAAACGCCAACCCTGAATGGCCGTCCACTGAAAATTCCAGATGGCAGCACTTCGAAAGCCCTGGCCATCAAGCCGGACCGAAGCGGCTTTCTGCTGGCAAGTTCCAGACACCTTCATCATTTTGATGCGGCCGGGCGACAGATTTGGATTCGTCCTTCACCAGATTTTCTCAGGGGGGTTCTGGTTTCCTCCGACAACCGGATTGTTGTAACGGCAAACGCCGATGGCACCATACGCTGGCACCGAATGTCGGACGGACGGGAAATGCTGACCCTCTTCGTGCACGCCCAGGACAAGCGCTGGGTGATATGGACCCCGAAGGGCTATTACGCCTCTTCGCCGGGCGGCGATGATCTGATCGGCTGGCATGTGAACCGTGACTGGAACACGGTGGCCGATTTCTTCCCGGCTTCTCAGTTTCGCCAAATATTCTACCGTCCCGATATTGTGCAACGAATGTTATTTGATCTTGATGAGGATAAGGCCATTGCCGAGGCCAACCTTCTGTCTGGCCGAAGGCCTGGGGCAGTGGAGGTGCGTAACGCTCTGCCCCCTGTCATTGAAATTCTCACCCCTGCAGGAGGGACGAGCTTTACCGGCAATACGATCAATATTAGCTACCGGCTGCGCACACCTTCGAAGATGGATGTGAACCGTGTCGAGGTTCTGATTGACGGACGCCCTCTGGCCACACGCGGTCTGGGTCAGGTGAAGACCAGCTTGGGAGACAGCCACAACATTAGCGTTCCGGTTCCAGCCCGCAATGTTGAGATCTCACTCATTGCCCACACCGCCAAATCGGCAAGTGTTCCGGCACGAGTTACGTTGCGCTGGGCGGGCGGCGCCCTATCTAGGGAGCCTGCCGAGGGTATCAACAAGCCCAAGCTTTATGCTCTGCTCATTGGCGTGAGCCAATATGATCTGCCACATCTGCGGCTTGGCTATGCGGCCAAGGACGCCGCCGATCTGGCGGCTGCACTGAAATCGCAGGTCGGCGGGGTCTATAGGGAGGTCGAGCTGAAAGTGCTGACCGACAAACAGGCGACAGGAAAAAATATCCTCGAGGCTTTGGATTGGCTTGAAGGCGAGGTCACCAGTCGCGATGTGGGGCTACTGTTTATGGCCGGACACGGGATCACTGATCCTAAGCAGCGCTTTTATTACCTTCCGGTTGATGGTGATCCAAAGAACCTCAGAAGCACGGCCATCGCGAAAAGTGATATCCGTGATATTGTGGGCTCATTGGCGGGCAAGTCACTGATGTTCTTAGATGCCTGCCATTCCGGTCGCGGGATCGATACGCGAAGGACAAGAGGTGCAGCCGATATCACCGCCATTGTGAACGACCTGGCCAGTGCTGAGAATGGAGTTGTCATGTTTGCTTCCTCAACGGGCCGGGAGTTGTCGGAAGAGGATGACGCTTGGCAGAACGGGGCCTTCACAGAAGCGCTGTTGGAAGGCCTGAAAGGCAAGGCGGACTACTCAAAGGACGGGGTGATCTCGATCAGCGAGCTCGATCTATGGTTGTCGGAGCGGGTGAAAGCACTCACCAAAAAGCGTCAGCACCCTGTCATGCAGCGACCCACCACTATCCCAGACTTTCCGATTGCTATCGCCAGGTAAGTGGCAGCAAATGGCACATATCCCCCGGTTAACGAATGGCAGCTTTGCGGCTGGTAATAGCCATGAATTCAACTAAATTCGCAGTGTAGCATTGGGCCACGCGCGACAATCCGCGTTACATATCTCAGGCCCGAACGGGCTCAGAACCGCGATCGCAACACGGGGTCCTGTAGAGCCCCCCTACCCCGCCATGCCATCACCCCATAAAAAACCGCCCCGGAAGCGGGGTTCCGGGGCGGCGGATCATCGGGCGCGGCATGCGCCCCTATGACAAGAGATCAGTTGATCATCAGATGCACGGCGATGCTGGCGACATAGCCGAGCGCGATCACCGGGGTCNATTTCAGATGGCCGAAAAAGGTGTAATAGCCCCGCGCCTGGCCCATCAGCGCCACGCCGGCCGCCGAGCCGATCGACAGCATCGAGCCGCCGACACCGGCGGTCAGCGTCACCAGCAGCCACTGGGTCAGGTCCATGTCCGGGTTCATGGTCAGCACCGCGAACATCACCGGGATATTATCGACAATCGCCGACAGGATGCCGACCAGGATATTGGCCGTGGTCGGCCCGAGTTCCACATACATGAAGTGCGAGACCAGCGCCAGATAGCCCATGAAGCCAAGACCGCCGACGCTCAGCACCACCCCGAAGAAGAACAGCAATGTGTCCCATTCGGCCCGCGCCACCTTGCGGAACACATCGAACGCCACCACATCGCCGATCTTGCCATTGCCGTTCTGTTTCATCAGATATTTCGGCTCGGCTTTTTTCAGGTAGTAGCCGAAGATCTGCAGATAGGCCAGGCCGGTCATCATGCCGAGCATCGGCGGCAGATGCAGGAAGTTATGGAACGAAACCGCGGTGGCGATGGTGATGAGGAACAGCAGAATCACCCGCTTGGCGCCGAATCTCATCTCCACCTTGTCATCGAGCGCCGTCGGTTTCATGGTCGGCACCGCGAAATGCATGATCGCCGCCGGCACCAGGAAATTCACCACCGAGGGGATGAACAGCGCGAAGAACTGGGTGAAATGCACCATGCCCTTCTGCCACACCATCAGGGTGGTGATGTCGCCGAACGGGCTGAAAGCGCCGCCCGCATTGGCCGCCACCACGATATTGATGCAGGCGAGCGCAACGAAACGCGGCTGGTCAGAGCCCACCGCCATCACCACCGCGCACA
Organism: Hyphomicrobiales bacterium; assembly: GCA_002869085.1. Lineage (GTDB taxonomy): Bacteria > Pseudomonadota > Alphaproteobacteria > Rhizobiales > BM303 > BM303. The sequence goes on from PKTQ01000299.1 coordinate 6,264, forward strand.
TCAGCAGGGCGGTGGTGAGGTTATCGGCGATCGGCGAGATGAAGAAGGACAGAATGCCGGTGATCCAGAACAATTGCCGGAACCCGAAGCCGCGGCTGACCAGCCAGGAGCGCAAGGCCTCGAACACCCGCCGCTCCTCCATGGAGTTGATATAGGTCATCGCCACCAGCAGGAACAGGAACAGCTCGGCATATTCCAGAATATTATGCCGCACCGCGATTTCGGCCGCGTGCGGCAGGCCGTTCATGGCATAGATGGTGCCGATGATCGCCCAGATCATGCCCGCCGCCAGAATGACCGGTTTCGATTTGCGCAAATGGGTCATCTCCTCGGCCATCACAAAGCCATAGGCGATGACGAAAATGGCGATAGCGGCGAACCCGGCCGGATGCATCACCAGATCGAGCGGTTTGGTCTCGCCCGCCGCCATGGCCCAGGCGCCCGTGGCGCCCAGCAGCATGAACAGCGCGAACACCAGCCCAGTCCCCAACAGGCCGGGACGTGAAGGTTTGAGGAATGTCATGGGAAAACCTGCCTTTTCTTGATCTTGATGCCTAGGCGGCGTTGATTTTTCGGAACCGGTTCCATAATGCAAACGGCGCGCCGCTCAGAAATACATCCAGATACTTTAACTGTTGAAAGTCTCCATTCAGCGAAACACGCGGCAGCGCGGTCAAATAACCGGCATGCTCGGGAAATACAACTCCCTTTCGCGTTGTCACTGCAGTTTTAAACCCGGCTTCACTCGCGGCCCGGAACTCACGCGCCGCGGCGGAGCCCTCATCCCCGAACGGATAGCAGAAATGCTGCGGCGTCTTGCCGATATGTCCGGCGATGATATCACGGCTTTGCATGATTTCGTCCATCATGTCCACCCCTGACAGCTTCGCCAGCGCCCGGTGCGACACCGTATGCGCCCCGATCGTGCACAGAGAATCGCGCTCCATTTGGGTGATCTCGTCCCAGCTCATCGACAATTGCCGGCTATAGGCGCTCATATCCACCCCGTGGGCGGCGGCGAACGCACTCATGAAGGCGCTCTGCTCCTGCTCGCCCATCGCCCTGAGCGGCCAGTAGATCCGATCCCACGCCTCATATTTCTGCGCCACGCTGGCCGTGGGCAGCGCAAGTTTCTTGCCGCCGAGCGTCACCTCCAGCGCATCATTGCCGGCGATGATCGTCTCCAGCGCCAGCCACCACAGCTCGGCCCGCCCGTCCGGCAGGTCTGTCGCCACATAGACCGTGAACGGGCAGTCATGCCGTTTCAGCACCGGATAGGCCTGTTCAAAATTATCCCGGTAGCCGTCATCGAAGGTGAAGCACACAAAGCGCCCCGCCCCGCCCCCGCCGGTCAGGCGCCGATGCGCCTCGTCCAGCGAAACGATATCGATATTTTTGGCCCGGATACGCCGGATCACCGCGTCGAGAAACTC
>PKTQ01000228.1 GCA_002869085.1 Hyphomicrobiales bacterium
GCCCGCATGGGCGGCTTTTCCTCCGACCGCTCCATCCATGATTACGCCCGCAATATCTGGAACGTGGTCCCGGATTAAAGCAACTCAGTTCCAGGACCGGGCCGGCAATCAGCGCATCAGGACCGCCAGGGCGCGCTGATTGATTGTCTTGCGCGCATTGGGGGCGAGCGGCATATGCCGCATCAGATAGGCCTCGATCAGGCCGAACAGCAGGATGATGCCGTAAGAGATCATCAGATAGATCAGCCCGGTGGTGATATACATGGTGTAAATGTCGAAGGTGCGGTCGGCCATGGTCTTGGTCACCCGAAACAGCTCGATCACCGTGATCAGCGACACCAGCGAGGTGGCCTGCATCAGGAACACCACCTCATTGGTATAGGCCGGCCAGGCCAGCCGGAAGGCCGAGGGCAGGACGATCCGCCGCAATCGGGTAAACCAGCTCATCCCCGAAGCCTGCGCCGCTTCGATAAAGCCCGATGGCACGCCTGATATGGCGCCGCGGAAAATCTCGGCCGTATAAGCCCCGGTATTCAGGCTCAGCACCAGCAGCGCGCAATAAAGCTCGTTGCGGAAGAACCACCACACCCCCCAGCTTTTCAGCACCGCATTGAACTGGCCCAGCCCGTAATAGATGAGATAGAGCTGGATCAGCAGCGGCGTGCCGCGAAACACATAGATCACCGCATAGGACGGAAGCCGCAGCCAGAGCCGGTGCGACAGCCGCGCCACTGCCAGAGGCAGCGCCAGCGCCAGCCCGGCCGGCACCGCGATCGCGGTCAGCGTCAGGGTCATCACCGCGCCGCGCATCAGCGCCGGCCAGGAGTCTATGATCAGCCCGAAATCCATGCCTAATGCCTGACCCGGGCGACGCCGCGCGAGGCGCGCCGCTCGGCGATTCGGAAAACCTGTTCCGAAACAAAAGTGATGCCGAGGAAGATCAGCGCCGCGATGAGGAAGAACTTGAACGGCTCGAACAAAGCCTCGCCGGCCTTGCCGGACCAATATAGCGTATCCTTCAGCCCGACCACCGACACCAGCGCCGTCGCCTTGATCAGCACCATCCACACATTGCCGATTCCCGGCAGAGCAAAGCGCCACATTTGCGGCATGTGAATGCGGAAAAAAGTCTGGCGGCGGCTCATGCCATAGGCCCGCGCCGTTTCCATCTGCCCCGGCGGCACCGCCAGAAAAGCGCCGCGAAACACTTCGGCCATGAAGGCGCCATAGATCAGCCCGATCACCACCACCGCCGTTACCGCCGGGTTGAAATCGAGCCGGTAGCCGGGCACCGCCAGCCGCACCACATTCTGCACCGCGGTCGGCACCCCGTAATAGAGCAGGATGATCAGCACCAGTTCCGGCACGCCCCGCACCAAAGTGGTGTAGACAAAGGCGGCCTTTTGCGCCGCCCAGCTATGCGACAGCTTGCCGGCGGCGCCCAGCAGCCCGCACAGGATCGCCACCACCAGCGCCCCCACGCCGACGCTCAGCGTCAGCGCCAGGCCGCGCGCGATTTCGTCGCCATAGCCGCTGAAATCGAGCAGATTCATGCGCCGGCCCCCAATCGGGCGCCGGCGCGGTTTTGCAGGCCTTTAATCGCCATAAACGTCGAAGTCGAAATATTTGGCCTGGATTTTGGCATAGGTGCCATCGGCGCGGATTTTGGCGATGGCGGCATTGATCGCCTCGCGCAGTTTATCCTCGCCCTTGCGCACCGCGATGCCGATGCCCTCGCCGAACCATTTCTGATCCGAATAGTTCGGGCCGACAAAGCCATAGCCCTTGCCGCGCGGGGTTTTCAGGAACCCGTCCGACAGCACGACAGAGTCGGCGAACACATAGTCGAGCCGGCCCGATGTCAGGTCGAGATTGGCCTGATCCTGCTTTTCATAGCGCTTGATCTTGGCGGTATCGCCGAAATTGTCGGTCACGAAATGATCCGACACCGTGCCTTCCTGGACCCCGATCACCTTGTCCTTCAGATTGGCCTTGGTGATCTCCACCCCCTTATTGGCGTCGGCGGTGACGAAGCGGGCCGGCGTCGAATAATATTTCTTGGTGAAATCGACCTTCTTCTTGCGTTCTTCGGTGATCGACATCGAGGCGATGATAGTGTCGAATTTCTCGGCGATCAGCCCGGGAATGATGCCGTCCCAGTTCTGGGTCACCCAGCTGCATTCGAAATTGGCGGCGGCGCAGATGGCATTGCCGATATCGATATCGAAACCATAGAGCTTGCCGTCCTTGTCGACCGCATTGAACGGCGCATAAGCGCCCTCGGTGCCCATGCGGACTTTCATTTTCTCCATCGCCTGGGCGCCAAAGCTAAAGGCCATGGCGGCGGCGAAAGCCATCAATACCAGTTTTTTCATCATCACTACTCCCGTCTGGTTGTTGAAAATTTTAAAAATTGGTGGCCAGAAACTGCCGGCAACGCTCCGATTCCGGCGTGCCGAACACATGTTCCGGCGTGCCCTGTTCCTCGATCAGCCCCTCATGCAGAAACAGCACCTTGGAGGAAACCTCGCGGGCAAAGCTCATTTCATGGGTCACCATGATCATGGTGCGCCCCTCTTCCGCCAGCGCCTGGATCACCCGCAGCACCTCGCCCACCAGTTCCGGATCGAGCGCCGAAGTGGGCTCGTCGAACAGCAGCACATCCGGCTGCATGGCAAGCGCCCGGGCAATGGCCGCCCGCTGCTGCTGCCCGCCCGAAAGCTGGGCCGGAAAATGGTCCGCCTTTTCCGCGATGCCCACCTTGCCCAGCAGCTCATGCGCCAAAGCCTTCATCTCGGCTTTGGGCTTGCCGAGCACATGCACCGGCGCTTCGATGATGTTTTCCAGCACCGTCATATGGGACCACAGATTGAAGTTCTGAAACACCATGCCGAGACTGGTGCGGATCCGGTTGACCTGCTTCATATCGGACGGAGCCCTGGCCCCGCCGCGCCCTTTGGCCATGCCGATGGTCTCGCCGCCGACGATCACCTCGCCCTCATCCGGCACCTCCAGCAGATTGATGCAGCGCAGCAGCGTGCTCTTGCCGGAACCGGACGAGCCGATGATCGAGACCACATCGCCCTTATGGGCGGTCATGTCGATGCCTTTGAGGACATGCAGCGGGCCGAACAATTTGTGCAGCCCGCGCAACTCTACTGCTGGAACTTGCGCATCCACGCTCCGCGATACTCCCATCCCTGACCTGCGGGCCTAGCGCGCCCGCATATTGTCCTTATCATTGCCGATGATCATGCCCGCCAAATCCCCAGGCCGCAAGCCAAAACGGCCTTCAGGCGGCCAGCGAGGCCGCGATCGTCCATAGAAAGGCGATTTCCGCCATCTGCACCGCCGCGCCGAGCACATCTCCGGTAATCCCGCCCACCTGAAAGCGGGCGATCAGCCCCACCAGCCAGGCCGCCGCGCAGGCGGCGGCGGCGGCGATCAGCCCCGAGGCGCCCGGCAGCACCACCAGCGACAAAGCGAGCGGCAGCCCGATAGCGGCCATGAACGCAATTGGCCCGGGCTTGCCGGCCTCGGCAATGAGCCCGTCGCTGCGGGCCGGCGGATTGAGCCGCATCGGAAGGGCCAGCGCGCCGCGGCTCATCGCCTGCGCGGTCACAAAGGCCAGCGCCCCCAATGGCCCCAGCGCCGCCAGCGCCGTCAGCCGCGCCGCAAAGCTCAATATCAGCGCCAGCGCCCCATAACTGCCAAGATGGCTGTCGCGCATGATAGCAAGCTTCTCCGCTCGGGCTCGCCCGCCGCCGATGCCGTCCCAGAAATCAGCGAGCCCGTCCTCATGCAAAGCCCCGGTCAACAGAACACTCACCGCCAGCCCCAGCACCGCCGCCATGGCGGCCGGCAGGGCCAGCCCCGCCAGCAGCATCGCCATGCCGCCGATCAGCCCGACCGCCGCCCCGGCTATCGGATAAGCCCACACCACCCGGCCCTGGGGCGGAAACGGCGACAATTCGGGCAGGGGCAGGCGGGTCAGCACGATCAGCGCCGCCTTCATCTCCGCACCGCGCTGTTGCAGCCACTGCGTCATCACGCCTCCCGGTCAGAAACACCGGCTTCGGCAAAGGTCGCCATGCCGCCATGGGTGGCCGCCGCCGCCCGCACCACCTGCACCGCCAGCGCCGCGCCGGTGCCTTCGCCGAGCCGCATGCCGAGATCGAGCAGGGGCACAAGCTCAAGCCGCTCCAGCATGGTCCGATGCGCCTGTTCCGCCGAGACATGGCCGGCCAGGCAGTGATCGAGCCCGCCTTGCCCGTTCATGGCGGTGAGCGCCGCCGCCGCCGTGACCACGAAACCGTCCAGCACCACCGGCACATGCCGCATCCGGGCGGCGATGATCGCCCCGGCCATGGCGGCGATCTCGCGCCCGCCAAGCCGGCGCAGAATCTCGAACGGCGTATCCAGATGCGCTTCATGCAGGGCCAGCGCCTCGTCGATCACCCGCGCCTTCAATTGCACCCCCGCATCGTCATGGCCGGTGCCGCGCCCGGCCCAGTCGCCGCCGCTCCCGCCCAGCACCGCCGCCGCAAGCGCGCTGGCCGTGGTGGTGTTGCCGATGCCCATCTCGCCGAACACCGCCAGATCCGCCTCTGCCCGCACCGCCGCCGCGCCCATATTCAGCGCCGCCAGGCAGTCCGCCGCGCTCATCGCCGCATCGCGGCTGAA
>PKTQ01000333.1 GCA_002869085.1 Hyphomicrobiales bacterium
GTGGTGCAGACCACCACCGACCGGGGCATGCTGGCCCAGCGCTGCGTGCAATATTCACTGGCCCCGATCATGAGCTGCCAGGCCCGGCTGAACGGCCAGGTCAGCCGCAGCTATACCATGCCTCCGCCTCCCGTCCAGCCGCGTGGATTCGCTCCCGGCGGGGGCAATGGCATGACTTTTTCCAGCACCGGCCATTGGCGCGGCATGACCGTGCATGGAAATTTCCGCTATATCCCCGGCCGGTCTTATTTTTAGAAGATCAGCGCAGCACCAGCACTGAACATCCGGAGTGGCGCACCACCCGCGCCGCGTTGGAGCCCAGCAGATAGTCGCTGAGGCCGGGCTTGTGCGAGTGCATCAGGATCAGATCCACATCGAGCTTCGAAGCCGCTTCCAGAATTTCCGGATAAACGCCGCCATGGCGCACCATCACCGACACATTATCCGTATTCATATAGCGCTTGGCCAGGGCTTCCAGCTCGGCTTCGGATTCCTTTTTGTGCTGAGCCTCGTAATCCTCGGGCAGGTTTTGCGCCACGACGGCCGGAATCGGCGCCAGCACATTCAGCAGCGTGACCTTCGAGCCATGCTTGTCGATCAGCGCGGCGGCCTTGGGCAGGGCGCGGCTTCCCGGATTATCGTGTTCAAGATCAATTGGCACCAGAATCGAGTGAAACATGGGAAAAGCCTCCGTTCTTCGTGAAATTATTGGATTTGTTCCATCTCTACACATGCGCCAAAGATTTGCAATGCCTATTCAGGTCGCCTATATCCCAGATCATCATGAATGATTTCCTGAAGCACGACCATCAGCGCGATAGCGGCATAAGCAATGAGCGCCGGGTTCTGGCCGCGTTGATTATGGTTGCCGGATTCATGCTGGTGGAAGTGGCCGGCGGCATCATCTCCGGGTCGCTGGCTCTGCTGGCCGACTCGGCCCATATGCTGACCGACGCCGCCTCGCTCTTGCTGACCTGGATCGCCTATCAACTGGCCCGGCGCCCGGCCGATCAGCGCCGCACCTATGGTTATAGCCGTTTCCAGATTCTGGCCGCCTTCACCAATGGCATCACCCTGTTCGGCCTGGCCGGGTTGATCATCTGGGAAGCCATTGACCGCATCATGACCCCGCAGCCGGTGCTGGGCAAACCGATGCTGATCATCGCGGCCATCGGCCTGGTGGTGAACCTGATCACCTTCTTTCTCATTCACAGCGCCGAGGATCACGACCTCAATATGCGCGGCGCCATGGCCCATGTGATGGGCGATATTCTGGCCTCGCTGGCGGCGCTGATTGCCGCCGGGCTGATCTGGTATGGCGGCTGGGTGATCGCCGACCCGATCCTGTCGCTGCTGGTGGCCCTGCTGCTGATCCGCAGCGCCTGGCAGCTCAGCGGCGATTCCGGCCATATCCTGCTCGAAGGCGCCCCGGCCGAGCTGGAACTGAACGAGGTGGTCGACGATCTGATGGCCCATGTCAACGGCCTGCGCGATGTGCATCACGTCCATGTCTGGATGCTGACCGAGGACGACACCCTGGCCACCCTGCATGCCCGGGTCGATCAGGGCATCGACGCCCATCAGGTGCTTTACGACATCAAGCGCCGCCTCAGCGAGCAATTCGGCATCAATCATGCCACCGTGCAGCTTGAATTCTTCGCCCGCCTGTGAGTCAAAGCACTTCCCCGAAAAGTGGGAACCGGTTTTCGGGTAAAAGAAGTGCGTCTAGAACAGCGGCTCGTCGTAAACCTTCTTGCCTTCAAGCTGCAGGCCGCTGATCGCCGCGGCGCCGTATTTGGCCACCCGGACGATCACCCCCACTTCAATCTTGCGGTCGCGGAATTTCTTTTCCAGCCCCAGCGCCTTCTGTTTCGGCGCGAAATATCGCTCGATGCCATAGCGCAGCCACACCTGTTTGCGGCTGACGCTCCTGACCGTGGCATTCAGAATGACGCTGCCCTCTGCCGGCGTCAGCCTGGCGCTTGAGACTTCGGTCACCTGCCAGAACCCATCCTCGCCCGGTTTCAGGCGCACGAATACCCGGGCACGTCTCTTGAGCTTGCCGCCGGAGGAGATCTTCGTCCGCGCAATGCGGGAAATATCGTAATTGAGCCGCGCATAATGGCCGCGAAACAGGCTGCGCGGATCGACAGGGCGGGTTTTCAGCACGATTTCAGTGCCATGACGTATAATCTGCACCTGGTCCCACACCGTCCAGCCCAGCGCCGCGCTGAGCAGCACCGCCACGATGAAAGCCCGGAGCGCATACGGGCCGCTGAACAGACGGGAAATCATGATGCGCCCTCCCCGCCGCTTCGCGGCGCGCTCAGCGCCCGGCGCAGTTTTTCCAGCCCGAAGGCCAGGACGATCAGCAGCACCCCGCCGACCAGGAAGAACAGCGAGGTATCGAGCAGCGAGCCCATGGTCTCGGCATAGATATAGAGCACCTCCGCCCCGAACGCGGTCAGCGCCATCGGCAGCAACACGCTAAAGGCCCAATATTGGGCAAACGCCATCAGCCAGATGGCAAATCCCATATAGATCGGCGCATGCACCCACAGCACCAGGCCGCGCGGCACATAGTGGAACAATATGAGCCAGGCCGCAAAGCCCAGCAGCACCGCCATATCCATCTCTTTGAGCGCGCCGCTCCGATAGGCGCTGAGCGCCCCATAGGCGCTGAGCGCCGCCACCGCCAGCATCAGGCTGAACAGCACCGCATCCAGCCGGACACTGCCCCTCAGATCGGTCTGCATCAGAAATGACGCGGTCAGCAGGCCAAGCATGGCATAGCGCATCAGCGCCGGTTCAAACCCCATCAACCAGCCCTTGCCCGCATCGCGGATCAGTCCCAGCATGAAAAACGGCAGGGTCAGCAGCGCCATCAGCGCCAGGGTCTGCCCATCGGTCCAGTTAAACCGGTTGGCCAATTGCAGCATGGTGACCGCCCCCCAAAAGCCCAGCGACAGGGTGGCCAGATGCAGCCCGGCCCGCCATTTCATGCGGAATATGACCGCCGCTCCCACCACCCACACCGGCACAAACGGCCAATGCAGGCGCACATCGAAGCTCATCATCTCAGCGCCGGTCCAGATGGTCATCAGCACGAAGGCCAGCGCCAGCGCCGCCCGCGATTCCAGCGCCAGCGCCACCACCAGCGCGCCCACCGTCCACAGAAACAGCGCATCGGGGTAATGGCCGTCAATGTGATAGATCTGGGCGATCAGCATGATATTGACCCCGAACATGCCGGCGCCGAGCAGCAGCATCGCTTCCAGCAGGTAATCATGGGCCGTGCGCTGCAACCACACCGCCGCCCCGAACGCCGCCCACATGGCCGAGAACAGAATGATCAGCCGGGTCAGCTTGCTCATTTCCTGCCAGTTGGCCGACATGAAGGTCATGGCGCCGGTGGCCAGCAACACCGCGCCCAATATGCCGATAATCGCCGGCAAGCGACTGCCACGGCGCTGCTGCCGCAGCTCGTCGAGAATCGCCGCCCGTCCTTCCGGCAGCAGCCATCCCTTGCCGGTCCAGCGCTCGATATCGCGGCTAAGACGCTTGTGATAGGACCAAGTTAACATTTTTTCACCTGTTTATTCAGTGCGTTATGCGTAATGCCCCTGTTTGTTCTCCAATTATGAACAACAGACAACAACACATTCAGCCTCGTTTCAAAGCCATCTTGCCATAATTCCCTCATCGTCGACAGGAAACCGATCAGTGAAGGAGAGGAAAATGACGATTAGCGCCAGACATATTTTCGCCGCCGCCATGATGGGTGCGATAAGCCTGACTGCGACAATCTCCCTCTCGGCTTATAATCCGAATGACAATTTTCAGGATGCCATCAAGTCGGACATCCTGATCCCCGCCCGCATCGGCACCAATGCGGTTGTCTCGACCGCTTCGCTGAAGCAGGACCGGGCTGAATTCGGCCTGACCGCCCAGGACCGCCATGCCATTCAGAGCACGATCCGCAAACAGATCGGCGCCTTTGCCGCCGGCGATGCCGCGACCGCCTATGATCTGGCCGCGCCGCGCGCCCGGGCCGATTATCAGGGCGCGGAGGAGTTCCTGACCGATCTCAGTGATATTTTCGGCCTGCTGACCGTGGCCCGGCTCAACCGCATGGACGGCCTCGACCTCAGCGACGGCATTCCCAGCCAGCGCGTGCTGATGACCAGCCCGTCGGGCGACCAGTGGATGGCCGAATTCACCATGGAAAAACATGAAGACGGCAGCTGGAAAGTGCTGGGCGTGATGATTGAGGACGCCCCCGGCGAAATTATCTAAACCCTGCCGGCGCGGCCTCCCCCTGCCCGCCGTCAGAAACGCTTCGCGGCAACCGCAATCCTCTCTTCCCCCTCACCCCAATGCGGTTGCCGCGGAGCGTCTATAACGTTTCACCTAAAAGAAACCGGATTATCCTATAAGCCTCCCATTCTCTGCCGGGCGATGCGCCGGCGCTGCAACCCATAGCCGGGGAGGCAACCCGCCAATGACACCGATTGAAGCCTTTATTCAACAGGCCGGCCACGGCAGAAGCCTGTGGCGGCCTATTGCCGGTCTTGCGCTGATCCTGCTCATCTGGGCGCTGATGCTGATCCCGGTGGCGCTGGTCTTTATTGCGCTTTATGCCGTCATCAGCGGCGATCCGTCCGCAGCCCTGCACCGGGTGATGACGATCAGCGTCGGCGGCGGCCCCATCGACACCATGTTCATTCTGGGCGGTTTCAGCGGTCTGTGGCTGGGGGTCATGGCCGCCGGGCGCTGGTTGCACCGGCAGAAATTCGGCGCCTTCTTCGCCCCCATCCCCCGCCTACGCCCGGCCGCCTTCCTGAAAGGAGCGGGGCTCGGCCTCGCCTGTGCCACCCTCAGCGCCCTGCCGGTCATATTTCTGGTGGATGACATCCGCCCGGGCCTGGAGCCGGCGCGCCTTGCGGTATTTCTGCTGCCGCTGATCCTGCTCATCTTCATTCAGGCCAGTGCCGAGGAACTGGTGTTTCGCGGCTATCTGCTGCAGCAATTGGGCGCCTGGTCGCGCCACTGGCTGGTCTGGGCTCTGCTGCCTTCGCTGCTGTTCGGCTTCGTGCATTACGACCCCGCCCTGCCTGATGGCGGCGGCTATTACTATGTGGTGGCCGCTGTGTTGATGGGCCTGCTGTTTGCGGCTGTGGTGCGGCGCAGCGGAACTTTGTGGAGCTCGATCGGTCTGCATATGGCGATCAATCTGTTCGGCCTCACCATGCTCGGCGCCGAAGGCGTGATGTCCGGCACCCAGATGTGGCTGGTGGGCAAATCAGACCTCGCCCTGGCCATGAAGCTCGATATCGTCTCGATCTCGGCGCTGCTCTTATTGGTCTTGAGCCCGCTCGGACGTTTTCTCGGGCCGGAAGTGCGCTGAGCGTCCCTCTCAATCGCCCTTGCCGAAGCTGTTCAGTTTGTTCAGGAACTGATCGTGCTGAATATAATGGCTGCCATCGCAGGAAAAATTCATGCCGATCATGCCGTTCAGCCGGTTGATCGAGGCGCTACGCAGATAGATCTGCTCATCGGACATGCGCAGCCGCGCAAACTCGTCCAGGATCGGGGTCATCTGATGGCTCTCGATGCGCGGATGCCGCCCTTCGAAACACAGCGACGGCAGGCTGTCGAGAAAGCCCTTATCCAGCACTTCATCCTTCACATAGACCCGGTAATTAAAGGGATCGTCATAAAACCAGCAGGTGAGCTGCGAGGACGAATAATGCGCCTTGATATGAAATGCCCCCTTGGTGCAGGCCAGACTGAAAACCACCCGGTGCAACCGGTCGAGCTGTTCGTCGAACATGCTCTGCTGGCGCTTCTGCTGAAACAGGAACTGACGCACCGAAGGGTCTCCCTTCACCTGCAACCATCGATTGGGCATTGATTCAGTCCTCGCTGATTGTTCAACTCATGCTGTCATGGCCCCATATTTGAAACCGGGATCGCCGCCAAGGCAAGCACCAAGATCAACTTCATCTTCAAAGCTTAGGGTCAGGACCCTAGGGGTGAATTGCCGGCTTTGATATCGGGCGCGGCTTTGCCATCCGGTCCGAATGGGGTATTTTGAACACCCCATGGCCAGAATTGTCATCAACCGTCAGCTGTCGATTCATGAGGATGAAATCGAGCTCAGCTTCATTCGCGCCGGCGGTCCCGGCGGCCAGAATGTCAATAAAGTCTCGAGCGCCGTGCAATTGCGGTTCGACATCCGCCGCTCCCCCTCCCTGCCGGAGCCGGTGCGCCGGCGTGCCGAGTCCCTGGCCGGAAGCCGGCTGAACCGGGACGGCATCATCGTGATCACCGCCAACCGCCACCGCACTCAGGAGGCCAACCGCCGGGATGCCATCGCGCGGCTGCAGGACCTGATCCGCGAGGCCGCCCTCCGCCCCAAACCCCGCATCCGGACCAAAATCGGCCCCGGCGTCAGGAAACGCCGCCTTGCGGCCAAGAAGAAACGGTCCGAGACCAAAGCCCGCCGCCGCCCGGTCGGCAGCGGCGATTGAACCCTCCGGGCGGTGTGCCTTCCCGGTCCTGTCAAATTCAAGTGAGGTCAATCTGCTGCGGCAGGACCTAGAGCGGAATGTTGTCGTGCTTCTTCCAGGGGTTTTCCGCCTTTTTGCTGCGCAGCATATTCAGCGCCCGGCAGATGCGCTTGCGCGTGTTATGCGGCAGGATCACCTCGTCGATATAGCCGCGCTCGGCCGCCACGAACGGATTGGCGAACCGGTCCTGATATTCCTTGATGCGCCCGGCGATCTTGTCCGCATCGCCAAGCTCCGATCGATAGAGGATTTCGGCTGCGCCCTTGGCGCCCATCACCGCGATCTCCGCCGACGGCCAGGCGTAATTCACATCGCCCCTGATATGTTTCGATGACATCACGTCATAGGCCCCGCCATAAGCCTTGCGGGTGATGACGGTGATTTTCGGCACCGTGGCCTCCGAATAGGCGAATAGAAGCTTGGCCCCGTGCTTGATAAGGCCGCCATATTCCTGCGCCGTGCCCGGCAGGAAGCCCGGCACATCGACAAAGGTCACCACCGGAATGTTGAAACAATCGCAAAAGCGCACGAAACGGGCCGCCTTGCGTGAGGAATCGCTGTCCAGCACCCCGGCCAGCACTTTCGGCTGGTTGGCGATGATGCCGATGCTGCGCCCCTCCATGCGCCCGAATCCGGTGATGATATTGGCGGCGAATTTCTCCTGAATTTCGAAAAACACCCCCTCATCCACGGTTTTCAGGATCAGCTCCTTCATGTCATAGGGCATGTTGGGATTGGCCGGCACCAGCGTATCGAGCGACATCTCGACCCGCTCGGCATCGTCGAAGGCCGGCATTTCCGGCACATCGACCAGATTGCTGGCCGGCAGGAAATCGATCAGTCGCCGCATCTGCAGCAGCGCCTCCACATCATTTTCATAGGCCCCGTCGGCGATCGAGGATTTGACCGCATGCACGCTGGCGCCGCCGAGCTGTTCGGCGGTCACTTCCTCATTGGTGACGGTCTTCACCACATCCGGGCCGGTCACGAACATATAGGAGGTGTCCTTGACCATGAAAATGAAATCGGTCATGGCCGGCGAATAGACATCGCCGCCGGCGCAGGGGCCCATGATCAGCGAAATCTGCGGAATGACGCCGCTGGCCTGCACATTGCGCCAGAACACCTCGCCATAGCCGCCGAGCGCCGCCACGCCTTCCTGGATGCGGGCGCCGCCCGCGTCAAACAGGCCGATAATAGGGGCGCGGTTCTGCAGCGCCATATCCTGAATCTTGGTGATCTTGCGGGCATGGGTCTCGGAAAGCGAGCCGCCGAACACGGTGAAATCCTTGGCGAACACATAGACCAGCCGGCCATTGACCGTGCCCCAGCCGGTGACCACCCCGTCGCCGGGAATGGTTTTGCCCTGCATGCCGAAATCGGTGCAGCGATGCTGGACGAACATGTCATATTCTTCGAAGCTGTCCGCATCGAGCAGCAGCGAGATCCGCTCCCGCGCCGTCAGCTTGCCCTTGGCATGCTGGGCATCGATACGGGCCTGGCCGCCGCCGAGCCGCGCCGTGGCGCGCCGCGCCTCCAGCTCTTCAATAATATTCTGCATGTCGCCCTGGTCCTTGTTCTTGCTTCCAGCAGGCGCATATCAGGCCCGAAATCGGCCAAAGGGTCAAGTGTCCAAAAGATCAAGAAACCGGCAGGCCGCCGCGATCTCATCCCGCCTTGCCGCCAGCCGCGCCCCGGCCTCCTCATCCTCGCCCCATTGCGAGATCTGCCACAGCTCGTCCACATGCGCCGCCGTGTAGATCGGCTCGGTCTCCGCGCCGCCATCAGCCACGGCAAAGGCCAGCACCACCGAACCGGTGAGGCTGGTCAGCGTATGGATCGCCGCCAGCGAAAATGCATCGCGCTCCTCCAGCCAGGCCGCCACGGCCGCGATTGTCTGCTCCGGCTGCGCCACATGGCCAATGCCTTGCGTCGTTATAAATTGAGCCCCCAACCGGTCGCTGATCCTCTTAAGATGGGGATCCCACAGCGCGCTCTGGCGCGCCGTCAGGCTGGCCGGCCCATCGGCCCGGTAGCAGGTCAGATCGGCCCCGGCATAGGGCATGATTTCAGCAAGCGCGGGAGCAGGATCAGGCGCGATCCGGTCGATGGCGGTATTGGCGAGCCGCGTCAGAGGCATGACGGCGGGGTTGATCACTTTTGCTTGCTGCTCCCACTCCTCCGCCAGCGCCGCCGCCAGCGCCGCCGCCGGCAGCGCCAATGGCGCCTTGCCCGGCGTGCGCAATGGCCGCTCGTCGAGCACCACCCCGAAAGCGCTCTCAGGGAGCGGCCGCGCCGCCGCCTGCCGGTAAAAGCGCTTCGGCAATTGCGGCTTCAACTGCGCCTGGATCCTCTCCCGCAGATCATCGCCGCTCATCAACTCTCTCCGGCCAGCAGCGGCGCCAGAACCTCCGGCAGCGCCCCATAGCTCTCCAGCACCTCAAAGGCCCCGCATTTGCGCAGATGTTCCGGCGGATGATAGCCCCAGCTCACCCCCAGCGCCTTCACCCCGGCATTGACCGCCATTTCCATGTCGAAACTGGTATCGCCGATCACCACGCAGCGGCTGATCGAGCCGCCGGTTTCGCTGAGCGCATTCTGCACCATGCCCGGATGCGGCTTGGAAGGGGCATCATCGGCGGTTTGCAAGGTGGTGAAATGGCCATGCAGATTCTCCCGCGCCAATACCGAGTCGAGCCCCCGGCGCGACTTGCCGGTGGCTACCCCCAGCAGAACATCGTCCCGCCCCCGCAACCAATCGAGCGCCTGGCGCGCCCCCTCAAACATCGGCTCGGCATGCAGATCCTGCTGGCGGAAGCTCAGAAACGCCTCTTTATAGCTTGCCGCCACCTGATGAACCTTGTCCGTATCCAGATCCGGCGACAGGCGGGCAATCGCCAGTTCCAGCGACATGCCGATCACCGTGCGGGTGCGGGCCGCTTCCGGCGGGGTCAGGCCGCAATCCCGGTAGGCCTGGCTCATCGAGGCGCTGATGCGGTGCTGGCTGTCCACCAGCGTGCCGTCGCAATCGAATATCACCAGATAGGGAACCATCGCCTAATCCTCGTCGAAGGGGTCATGATCGGGCGCCGGATCGAAGCCGAGCGCCGCGAAGCTGTCCAGCATATGTGGCGGCGGCGGCGCGCGGAAAGTCCGCCGCTTTCCCTTGCCGCTCGTGAGGGTGATTTCAGCCGCATGCAGATGCAACTGCTCGGGCAGCCCGCCGATAAACGCTTCATGACCGCCATATTTTCCATCGCCCACAATGGGATGGCCGATTTCCGACATATGCACGCGCAATTGATGGGTGCGCCCGGTCAGCGGCTTCAGCATCACAAAGGCCGCCTTGCCGCCCGCATGTTCGACAACCGCATATTCCGTCACCGCCGCCTTGCCGTCATCGCCGGGGCGCACTTTTTCATTGCCCGCGCCGCCCGCCTTCAACAGCCTCATATCGATCACCCCGCGCGCCGGTCGCGGCATGCCGGTCACCAGCGCCCAGTAGATCTTGTCGGCGCCCCGGCCCTGAAACAGCTTGCCGAGCCGCGCCGCCGCGGCGCGATTGCGGGCCAGCACCAGCACCCCGCTGGTGTCCTTGTCCAGCCGGTGCACCAGGCGCGGGCGTTCCGAAGCACGCCCCTGCAGCGCCTCCAGCATGCCGTCAATATGGCGCGATGTGTTGGACCCCCCCTGCACCGCCAGTCCGGCCGGCTTGTTGAGCACGATGATCTCGTCATCCTCATGCAGGATCAGCCCGCGCAAAAAGGCCCGGTCCTCCGGGCTCACCCGGCGCGGCTTTTTGCGCTGCTCCGCCTCCAGCGGCGCCGGTAGCGGCGGCACCCGCACCGTCTGGCCCGGCTCCAGCCTGACATTGGCCTTGGCCCGCTTGCCGTCAAGGCGCACCTCGCCCTTACGCAGCAGCTTTTCCAGCCGGGCATGGGTGAGATGCGGGAAATGCGACCGGAACCAGCGGTCGAGCCGCATGCCCGCCTCGCCTTCGGCAACCTGGCATAATTCGACCCGGCTCATGTCAGATTGGCCCGCATCAGATAAAGCCCGGCAAACAGCGCCAGGATCGACAGCAGCACCGACGCGGCCGCATAGGAGAGCGCCGCCCAATAGTCGCGCGATTCCAGCATGGTCACCACTTCCAGCGAAAAGGCGGAAAAGGTGGTGAAGCCGCCCATGATCCCGGTCAGCAGGAACAATTGCGCCGGATTGGGAATATGATAGCGGCCGGCGATGAACTCGAAGACGGCGCCCATGGCGAAAGAGCCGGTCACATTGACGAACAGGGTCCACCAGGGAAAGCCCGGCCCAAACAAGCCGATTCCGGCCAGACTGACCATATAGCGCATGCTGGCGCCGACCGCGCCGCCAGCGGCCACCGATGCCAGATAGAGTGGGTTCATGCCGCTTTGACCAGATAGGTGCGAATGAGCTTCAGGATCAGCAGCACCACCGGCGTGCCATGCATCAGCAGATCGAAAATATCGAGCGGCCGGGTCAGCGTGCCCTGAAACAGCATGCGCAGTTTCTCCACCAGATGCGGCTCCGGCACGAAAGGCGCCAGCCCCAGAAACAGGGCGGCTATCGCCAGCATTCCAAGCGGTATCTGATCCAGCCAGGCCATGAGTTTCCTCTATTCCTTTGCAGATTTGTCGTTCTGCTTGTTGCGGAGCCCATCCCAATAGTCAAGCCGTTTGGCGATTTCACGCTCGAAACCGCGCGATACCGGCCGGTAGAAATCCTGCCGCCGGACCTTGTCCGGAAAATAGTTCTGCCCCGAAAAGCCCTGTTCGGTGTCATGGTCGTAAATATAGCCCGCCCCATAACCCTCATCCTTCATCAGCTTGGTGGGCGCATTGAGGATGATGGCGGGCGGCGCGGCGGACCCGGTTGATTTGGCTTGTTTTGCCGCTTTCTTGAAGCCGGTATAGAGCGCGTTCGATTTCGGCGCCGCGGCCAGATAGACGCAGGCCTGGGCCAGCGCCAGTTCGCCCTCCGGCGAGCCGAGAAATTCATAAGCCTCTTTGGCCGCATTGGCCTGCACCAGCGCCTGCGGATCGGCCAGACCGATATCCTCCACCGCCATGCGCACCATCCGCCGCGCGATAAATAGCGGGTTCTCGCCCCCCGCCAACATGCGCGCCAGCCAATAAAGCGCCGCCTGCGGATCGGAGCCGCGCACCGATTTATGCAGGGCGCTGATCAGATTGTAATGCCCGTCCCGGTCCCGGTCATAAACCGGCGCCCGCTGCTGCACGATCCTGGCCAGGCTCGCCCGGTCGAACAGCACCCCTTCCGCCTCCGGCCCCGCCACCTCGAACAGAGTCTCGGCCAGATTGAGCACATGGCGTCCGTCGCCGTCAGCCATGGCAATCAGCGCGGCGCGCCCCTCCGCGTCCACCGGCAGCCCCCGCCCCATCTCCGCCTCGGCCCGCGCCAGAAGCGCCTCCAGCGCCGCCTCATCCAGCGGTTTCAGATGCAGCACCGCCGCCCGCGACAGCAGCGCCGCATTCAGCTCAAAAGACGGGTTTTCAGTGGTCGCCCCCACCAGGGTCACCGTGCCGTCTTCCATCACCGGCAGGAAGCCGTCCTGCTGCGCCCGGTTGAAGCGGTGAATTTCGTCGACAAACAGCATGGTGCCCCGGCCGGCATCGCGGCTGAGGCGGGCCGCATCAAAGGCCTTGCGCAGATCCTGCACCCCGGAGAAGATCGCCGACATCTGCACGAATTCAAGATTGGAACTGTCGGCCAGCAGGCGGGCAATGGTGGTCTTGCCGCTGCCGGGCGGCCCCCACAGGATGAGCGAGCCCAGATGCCTGGCGTTCAGGAGCGCGGTCAGCGTGCCCTCCGGCCCCAGAATATGCGGTTGGCCCACCACATCATCGAGGCTTTGGGGGCGCAGCCGGTCGGCCAGCGGGCGCGGCGCATCGGCAGCCCGCGAGGGGGATTCGAATAATGCGCCCTGGTCCGGGCCGCGCTGCGCCATCAGCCGCCCACCACGGTGCGCAGCACCTGATCGCCGCGCTGCACGGAAATGGCCCAGGAATAGTCCTCTTCATTGAGAATTCGCCGCAACACATCGACCGAGCCAATCTTGAGCCGGTTGACCTCGAGAATGATATCGCCCCGCTGCAGGCGGATGCGCCCCGCCTCGCTGTTCGGCGGCACCTCGAGCACCACCACGCCCTGGCGGAAGCTGTCCTTCAGCGACAATTCCTCCGACAGCGCCGGCGACAGATTGGCCACCAATGCGCCATTCAGCGGATGCTCGCCGCTGAGCCTGGTTTCCTGCCGCGGCGGAATTTCAGGCGCCGGCGCCAGCACCAGCTTGGTGCTGATCCGCCGTCCGCGCCGCAGTAGCTCCAGCGGTAGCGACTTGCCCATATGCCCGGTGGCGATGCGGTAATTCAGGGCCTGCGGCGAGTTGATCGCCCGGCCGCCCACCGAAACGATGATGTCCGAGCGCCGCACCCCGGCCCGGTCCGACGGCCCGCCGGGATAGACCTCGCCCACCAGCACCCCGGACGGCTTGGCCATGCCCAGCGAATTGGCGATCGCCGGCGTGACTTTCTGAACCATGGCCCCCAGCCAGGGGCGCCGTACCACCTTGCCGGTCTTGGCCGATTCCACCACCGTGCGCACCATATTGGACGGAATGGCGAAGCCGATGCCATTGGAGCCGCCGCTGCGGGTATAGATGGCGGTATTGATGCCGATCAGCCGGCCCTTCATGTCGATCAGCCCGCCGCCGGAATTGCCTGGATTGATCGCCGCGTCGGTCTGAATGAAAAACTGATAGTCGGAAATGCTGCTGCGCGCCCGCGCCACCGCCGAGATTATGCCGCTGGTGACCGTCTGGCCGACCCCGAACGGATTGCCGATCGCCAGCACCAGATCGCCGACCTCGATCGCATCGGAATCCCCCAACTGCACATGTGCAAATGTGGCGCCGCCCCCCTTGATGCCCAGCACCACCAGATCGGTCTTCTTGTCGCGCAGAATGATCCCGGCGTCATATTCGCGCCCGTCCGACAGCGACACCTTGATCTGCTGGCCGTCCTTGATCACATGATCATTGGTCACCACGATACCGCTGGGATCGACGATCACCCCCGAACCGAGCGAGCGCTGCACCTTCCGGCGCGGCATACCGAGAGAATCGCCACCGAAAAAGCGGCGGAAGAACGGATCGTCGAGAAAGATCGAGCGGCGCTGCTGCACAACTTTCCTCGAATAGACATTGACCACCGCCGGCGCGGTTTTCTTCACCACCGGGGCGAAGGAAAGGGTGATCTCCTGCCGGCTGTCCGGGGTCTTTTTGCCGAAGCCGAACGCCCCTGCCCGCTCCGAAAGCGGCAGCATGGCGAGGGCGCACACAAGCGCGAGGCTGGAGAACAGCAAGATATGGGGTTTGACGGACATGGACCACCCGGGGATTATTGGCTGAATCGCTGTTCAATATATATGAAAGCACCGCCAAACGAAAAGGGGCGGCCTGTTGATAAGACCGCCCCTTGAAACTGTGAAATCGGCCGGGCCGTTACGCGGCTTCGACCACCTCGTCCTCGTCCACCATGGTCGGGCCGGAATCCTGCCCCTTGGCGCTTTCGTCCCGGTCCACCAGCTCGATCACCGCCATCGGCGCCGAGTCGCCATAACGGAAACCGGCCTTCAGCACCCGTGTATAACCGCCATTGCGGTCCTGATAGCGGGGCCCCAGCGTATCGAACAGCTTGGCGGCCATGTCCTTGTCGCGCAGGCGCGCGATCACCAGGCGGCGCGCATGCAGATCGCCGCGCTTACCCAGGGTGATCAGCTTCTCCACAACGCTGCGCAGCTCTTTGGCCTTAGGCAGGGTGGTGACGATCTGCTCGTGCTTGATAAGCGCTGCCGCCATATTGGCGAACATCGCCTTGCGGTGGCTGGCGGTGCGATTGAGCTTGCTGTGTCTCATACCATGACGCATGGCTCTAAACTCCTGATCTGACCGGCGATTTTACATATCGCGGGTGCTTGGTCCTGTTAGTAGTGATCTTCAAACCGTTTGGCGAGATCGTCGATATTCTCCGGCGGCCAGTTCGGCACATCCATACCCAGATGCAGCCCCATCTGCGCCAGCACTTCCTTGATTTCGTTCAGGGACTTGCGGCCGAAATTCGGGGTGCGCAGCATTTCGGTTTCCGACTTCTGGATCAGATCGCCGATATAGACGATATTGTCGTTCTTCAGGCAATTGGCCGAACGCACCGAAAGCTCCAATTCGTCCACCTTCTTCAAGAGGCCCGGATTGATCTCCAGTTCCGGCTGGGTGGTCTCGTCCACCGGCTTGCTCGGCTCTTCGAAATTGACGAACACGCTGAGCTGGTCCTGCACGATGCGGGCGGCGAAAGCCAGCGCATCTTCCGGGGTGATCGAACCATTGGTCTGAATGTCCATGGTCAGCTTGTCATAGTCGAGAATCTGCCCCTCGCGCGTGTTCTCAACCTTGTAGGACACCTTGCGCACCGGGCTGTAGAGGCTGTCGACCGGAATCAGGCCGATCGGCGCATCCTCGGCGCGGTTGCGCTCGGCCGGGACATAACCCTTGCCGGTCTGGACGGTGAATTCCATGCGGATTTCCGTGCCCTCGTCGAGGGTGCACAGCACCAAATCCTTGTTCAGAACCTCCACATCGGCGGTTTCCTGAATATCGCCGGCGGTGACGATGGCCGGGCCTTCCCGGTGCAGCACCACACGTTTCACACCTTCCACATGCATGCGAAGGGCGATGTCCTTGATGTTCAGGATGATGTCGGTCACATCCTCGCGCACGCCGGCGATGGATGAGAACTCATGCAGCACACCGTCGATCTGCACCGATGTGATGGCGGCGCCCTGGAGCGAAGACAGCAGAACGCGGCGAATCGTGTTGCCGATGGTCAGGCCGAATCCGCGTTCGAGCGGCTCGGCGACGATCCTGGCGCTTTCGCTCGGATTATGGCCCGGCTTGATGTCGAGCTTGTTGGGCTTGATCAGCTCCTGCCAGTTTTTCTGGATCACTTACGAACCCTCGCTTGTTTGTCCGGCCGCCCCTCGGGGCGTGCCTGTCAGTTCCATAAATCAGTGCCGCAAGGCGGCCCGCATCACACCCGGCGCCGTTTGGGCGGGCGGCAGCCATTATGCGGAATCGGGGTCACGTCGCGGATCGACGTCACCTGGAAACCAGCGGCCTGCAGTGCCCGCAGCGCCGACTCACGTCCCGAACCGGGGCCGCGCACTTCCACGGCCAGGGTCTTGACCCCGTGATCCATGGCTTTCTTGCCGGCTTCCTCGGCCGCCATCTGCGCCGCGAACGGGGTCGATTTGCGCGAGCCCTTGAAACCCATCATCCCGGCGGACGCCCAGCTGATCGCATTGCCCTGGGCATCGGTGATGGTGATCATCGTATTGTTGAATGACGCATTCACATGCGCCACGCCGGAGGAGATATTCTTGCGTTCGCGGCGTTTGACGCGACCTTTGTCTTTAGCCATTTGTCTTCAAATCCTGACCTTGAGAACACCGCCGGACCGGCGGTGATTGATTTGACTATTTCTTCTTGCCGGCAATCGGCTTGGCCGGCCCCTTGCGGGTGCGGGCATTGGTGTGGGTGCGCTGACCGCGGACCGGAAGTCCACGGCGATGGCGCAGGCCGCGATAGCAGCCCAGATCCATCAGGCGCTTGATGTTCATCGCGACGTCGCGCCGCAACTCGCCTTCCACCAGATAATCATTGTCGATCGCTTCGCGGATATGAATCACTTCCGCGTCGGACAATTCATTCACCCGTTTTTCTTCCGGGATATTGACCTTCTCGCAAATCTCCCTGGCTTTCGCCGGGCCGATTCCATGAATATATCTGAGGGCAATCTGCACCCGCTTATTGGTCGGTATATTTACGCCTGCTATGCGCGCCACGTGCCTGAACTCCAAATCTGCCGGCTGGTTGCCCGGCCCTGTTTATCCTGAGTTACCGCCTCGCCATCACCCATGGATGCCGCCCCGGTAAACATACGCAAAACACCTCATGCCTGTAGTTCGAAAAAAACATACCGGCAGAAGCGAACTGTCCACTCACTGGAATCAGGGAGTATTAGCGGATATTAGCAATCCGCGTCAACTCCCATAACCCCACAAACACCGCCTAAACGGCATCCAGAACGGCATTGATCTGGGCGGTCACGTCATCAATGGCGGCCATGCCGTCGATCGACTTCAATGTGCCCTTCTCGCCGTAATAGCCAATCAGCGGCGCGGTCTGCGCATGATAGGCCGAAAGACGGCTGCGCACCGTCTCCTCATTATCGTCAGCGCGGCGGCTGAATTCGGTGTGACCGCATTTGTCGCACACGCCTTCCACCTTCGGCTTCTTGAACTCGTCATGATAGCCTTCGCCGCATTTGGCGCAGGTCGAACGCCCGGTGATGCGGCCCACAAGCGGGTCGTCCTCCACCTGCATTTCGATCACCACGTCCATGGTCTTGCCCTTCTCCGTGAGCAGCGTGTCGAGCGCCTCGGCCTGCGCCACGGTGCGCGGGAAACCATCGAGAATGAAGCCGTCGGCGCAATCGGGCTCATCGACCCGGTCGGAGATGATGCCGATCACGATATCGTCGGACACCAGTTCGCCCGCTTCCATCACCGCCTTGGCCTTCATGCCCACTTCAGTGCCGGCCTTGACCGCCGCGCGCAGCATGTCGCCGGTCGAGAGCTGCACCAGTCCGCGCGCTTCCTCGATACGTTTGGCCTGGGTGCCTTTACCCGCTCCGGGCGGGCCCAAAAGGATCAAATTCATTTTCGTCTTCCCCTCAATTTTGCTTTCTTCACTAGCCCTTCATATTGATGGGCCAACAGGTGGCTTTGAATTTGAGCGACAGTATCCATAGTGACGCTCACGACAATCAGCAGTGACGTTCCCCCAAAATAAAACGGCACCTTGATGTAGGATATCAGCAACTCCGGCAACACACAGACCGCCGACAGATAGATGGCGCCCAGAACCGTGATGCGGGTCATGACATACTCGATATATTTTGCCGTGCGTTCACCCGGCCGGTAACCGGGAATAAAGCCTCCATATTTTTTTAGATTGTCCGCCATATCCGCAGGATTGGAGACAATCGATGTGTAAAAGAACGCAAAGAAAACGATTCCAGCAATATACATGGTGATGTATAGCGGCTGCCCACGGCCCAGAAGCGCCGTGAGGGTAGTCAGCCATTCAGGCCCCTGCCCGCTGGAGAAATTGGCAAGGGTGATCGGCAGCAGCAGAAGCGAGGACGCGAAGATCGGCGGGATAACGCCGGCCGTGTTCAGCTTGAGCGGCAGATGCGAGGACTCGCCCCCGAACATCTTGTTGCCGACCTGGCGCTTGGGATATTGCACCAGCAAGCGCCTCTGGGCTCGTTCCACATAGACGATCGCCGCGATTACCGCGATCGCCATAATGCCGACGCCCAGAATGACGAAGGTGGACAGGGCGCCGGTGCGGCCCAGTTCCAGCATGCCGACCAACGCCGCAGGTAGTTCGGCGACGATGCCGGCGAAAATGATCAGCGAAATACCATTGCCGATGCCGCGGGCGGTGATCTGCTCGCCCAGCCACATCAGAAACACCGTGCCGCCCACCAGGGTGATGACGGTGCTGAAGCGGAAATACCAGCCCGGATCGGTCACCACAGTGCCGGTGCCCTCGAGCCCGACGGCAATGCCGTAGCCCTGCAGCGCCGCCAGCAGTACCGTGCCGTAGCGGGTATATTGATTGATCATCTTCCGGCCCGACTCGCCCTCTTTCTTGAGCTGTTCAAGATGCGGGCTGACCGTGGTCATCAACTGGATGATGATCGAAGCCGAAATATACGGCATGATATTGAGAGCGAAAATCGCCATGCGCCCGACGGCGCCGCCGGCGAACATGTTGAACATGCCCAGCAGACCGCCCTGGTTCTGCTGAAACACTTTCGCCAGCGCCTCAGCGTCAATGCCCGGAATAGGAATATAGGTGCCGAGCCGGTAAACCAGCAAAGCGCCCAGCGCAAACCAGATGCGCTTTTTCAGATCCGTGGCCTTGGCGAAAGCGGACAGATTGAGATTGGAGGCCAGTTGTTCGGCTGCCGATGCCATGTGGTGTGTCTCCTCGCCCTGTCCGAAACTTACCCGATCTACTCGGTTTTGGCCGGTTTGGCCGCGCTCAGAGTCACGCTGCCGCCGGCTTTTTCAACCGCCTCGATCGCCGTCTTACTGGCGCAGGCAATGTTGAACTGGGCCTTGGCCTTGATCTCGCCATTGCCGAGCAGACGCACGCCGTCCCGCTCGCGGCGGATAACCCCGGCACTGATCAGCGCAGCGGCGTCGATCACCGCGCCGGCGTCGAGCTTGCCCGCGTCGATGGCCTGCTGAATGCGGCCCACATTGACCACCGCCCATTTCTTCGAAAACGGCGCGTTAAAGCCGCGTTTCGGCATGCGCCGATGCAACGGCATCTGGCCGCCTTCAAACCCCTTAATGGCAACGCCCGAACGGGATTTCTGGCCCTTGACGCCGCGGCCGCCGGTCTTGCCGGTGCCCGAGCCGATGCCACGGCCCACACGCTTGCGGTCTTTGGTGGAGCCGGGATTGTCGGCCAGTTGATTGAGCTTCATTGTCTTACATCCATCCTATGCAGAACCTGGGGTCAGGTCCGGCTTTATTCAACCACTTCGACAAGATGCGCCACTTTTTTGATCATGCCGCGTACCTGCGGCGTGTCTTCCAGGGTTCTTGTCTTGTGCATTTTGTTCAGACCCAGGCCGATCAGCGTTGCCCGCTGGTCGCTGGGGCGGCGGATCGGGCTGCCGATCTGGCGAACGGTCACCGTGCCTGTTTTCTTATCCTTGGCCATCTCGAATATTCCTTACATTCCTGCTCTGGCAGCGGCTCAGGCGCCGGCCTGATCAGTGCCATCGCCGCCCACGCGCCGGGCTGCGATCTCGCTGGCCTTCAGGCCGCGGCGATTAGCAACCATGCGCGGGCTGTTCTCTTTCTTCAGTGCATCGAAGGTCGCCCGCACCATGTTATAGGGGTTGGACGAGCCAAGCGATTTGGCCACCACATCCTGCATGCCCACGGTTTCGAACACCGCGCGCATCGGCCCGCCGGCGATGATGCCGGTGCCGGGAGGCGCCGCACGCAGCAGCACCGAACCCGCGCCGTGACGTCCGGTCACGTCGTGATGCAGGGTGCGCCCTTCGCGCAGCGGCACCCGGATCATCTTCTTCTTGGCCTCGTCGGTGGCCTTGCGGATGGCTTCCGGCACTTCACGCGCCTTGCCATGACCAAAGCCGACCCGGCCCTTCTGATCGCCCACGACAACGAGTGCGGCAAAGCCGAAACGCCGACCGCCCTTCACCACCTTGGCCACACGGTTGATGTGGACCAGCTTATCGGTGAACTCGCTGTCACGCTCGTCCCGGTTCCGATCCCTCGATTTTCCTCTCGGTTCACGCGCCATGTTTTTTCCGTTCCTTAAAAGTTCATGCCGGATTCGCGCGCCGCATCACCCAGGGCCTTGATCCGGCCATGGTAGCGATATCCGCTGCGATCGAAGACAACATCCACAATTCCGGCATCCTTGCCGCGTTTGGCCACCAGCTTGCCCACTTCGGCGGCTGCGGCTTTGTCGGCACCGGTTTTCAGCTTTTCGCGCATTTCCTTCTCGAGGCTCGACGCCGCCGCGACTGTGCGGCCGTTCTCATCGTCGATGATCTGCGCGTAAATATTCTTGGATGAGCGGAAAACCGGCAGCCTGTGACGGCCATTTGTCCGCTGAGCAAGCGTGCGGCGCACTCTCATCCGGCGGCGCTCATTCGAGTTCTTTGCCTTTTTCATCTCATCACCACTATTTCTTCTTGCCTTCCTTGCGGAAGATATATTCGTCGGAATATTTGACCCCCTTGCCCTTATAGGGCTCGGGCGGGCGATAGGCCCGGATCTCGGCGGCCACCTGGCCGACCTTCTGCTTGTCGATTCCGCTGATCACGATTTCGGTCTGCACGGGGCATGCCACATCCACACCCTCGGGTACAGCATATTCAACATCGTGGCTGAAACCCAGATTCAGCACCAGGGTGCGGCCCTTGAGCTGGGCGCGGTAACCGACGCCGTTGATCTCGAGCTTTTTGCTGAAACCCTCATGCACCCCATTGACCAGATTGCTCACCACCGTGCGGGACATCCCCCACATGGAGCGGTCAGTCTTGCTGGAACTGCGCGGGTTCACCGAAATGCCGTCATCCCCCTGGCTGATCTCAACATTGTCCACCAGGACAGCGGCCAGTTCGCCCTTCGGGCCCTTGACGCTGACCTGCTGGCCATCGATGTTGACCGTGACGCCGGCGGGGACCGGAATTGCTTTTCTACCGATACGAGACATGTTGTTTTCCTCTATCAGAATACCTGGCAGAGAACTTCGCCGCCCACATTGCGCTCGCGCGCCTCATGATCGGACATCACGCCCTGCGGGGTCGAAAGGATCGACACGCCGAGACCGTTATGCACTTGCGGCAGGTTCTTGACCGAGGAATAAACCCGGCGGCCCGGTGTTGACACCCGCTTGATTTCGCGGATAACCGGCTCGCCTTCAAAATATTTCAACTCAATCTCCAGAACGGCGAAGCCGTCCTGCTCCACGCGGGCAAAGCCACGCACATAACCTTCACGCTGCAGCACTTCGAGCACATTGCTGCGCAGGTTGGAGGCCGGAGAAACGATCTTGCTTTTGCCCCGCATCTGCGCGTTGCGAATACGGGTCAGCATATCGCCGAGAGGATCCGTCATAGCCATGTTTTATTCCTCACCAGCTTGATTTCACGACACCAGGCACGAGGCCCAGTGAAGACAGTTCACGAAACGCAATACGCGACATGCGCATCTTGCGGTAATAGCCGCGCGGGCGGCCGGTGATGTCACACCGGTTGCGCACCCGGTTTTTGGCCGAATTGCGGGGCATTTCGGCCAGTTTCAGGCGGGCGGCAAAACGCTCTTCAGTCGTCCGACTGGGGTCTTTTGCCGCTGCCTTAAGCTCCGCGCGCTTGGCGGCGTAACGATCCACCAGCTTGCGGCGCTTTTCATTGCGCTCGACAGCACTCTTCTTTGCCATCTTTTCCTCCTTGGTTCCGGAAAGCCCGGATTTTGCCTATTTCCGGAACGGGAAATTGAACTGTTTCAGCAATTCGCGTGCCTCATCATCGGTCGGGGCCGTGGTGCAAACCACGATATCCATGCCCCAGACCGCCTCGACCTGGTCATAATCCACTTCCGGGAAAATGATGTGCTCCTTGATGCCGAGCGCATAATTGCCGTTGCCGTCGAAGCTCTTCGGGTTCAGCCCCCTGAAGTCACGAACGCGCGGCAGCGCGATGGTCACCAGACGGTCGATGAAGTCATACATGCGGGCCTGGCGCAGGGTCACCTTGGCGCCGATAGGCATGCCCTCGCGCAGCTTGAAGCCGGCGATGGATTTGCGCGCTTTGGTCACCACCGGCTTCTGGCCGGCGATCTTTTCCAGATCGGCCACCACGACGGCCACCTTCTTGGAATCATTGACCGCATCGCCGATGCCCATATTCAGGACCACTTTCTCAAGCCGCGGCACCTGCATGGCATTGGTGTAATTGAACGCCTCTGTCATCGCAGCACGGATCGAATCCTCGTACTGCGTTTTCAGGCGCGGGATGTAAGCTACGTCAGCCATTGATGACTTCTCCCGAACGTTTGGCAAATCTGACCTTGGTGCCGTCTTCCAGGGTTTTCATCCCGACGCGGCTCGGTTTGCCGTCCTTGGGATCGGCAATTGCCAGATTGGAAATATGAATCGAAGCCTCGCGCGCCACGATCCCGCCTTCCTGGGTCTGGCTCTGGCGCTGATGGCGTTTGACCATGTTCACGCCCTTGACGATGGCGCGGTTCTCGGACGGCATCACCCGGACGACTTCGCCGGTCTTGCCCTTGTCTTTGCCGGTGATGACGACAACTTCGTCACCACGGCGGATTCTCAGCTTGTGGGCCATGATTAGAGCACCTCCGGCGCAAGCGAAACGATTTTCATGTAATTGCGCCCGCGCAGCTCACGCGTCACCGGGCCGAAAATACGGGTGCCGATCGGCTCACCCTGATTGTTGATCAGGACAGCGGCATTGCTGTCAAAACGGATGGCGCTGCCATCGGAGCGGCGGATATCCTTGGCGGTGCGTACGATCACCGCTTTCATCACATCGCCCTTCTTCACCTTGCCGCGCGGAATAGCCTCTTTCACGCTGACGACGATCACGTCGCCGATAGACGCATATTTGCGCTTCGATCCGCCGAGCACCTTGATGCACTGCACCCGTTTTGCGCCGGAATTATCCGCCACGTCCAGATTGGTTTGCATCTGAATCATCGAACTACTGCCTTTTTCATTGGCGGCGGGTCATACCGCCACCATCCTTGTTTTCGCGGTCAATCAGGCTTCGTCAGCCACGACTGTCCATCTCTTGTTTTTCGAAATCGGCCGGCATTCCTGAATGCGGACCTTATCCCCGACCTTGCAGCCATTGGCTTCGTCATGCGCGTGATAGCGCTTGTTGCTGCGGACGGTTTTCTTGAACAAAGGATGCGTGTAGCGGCGCTCGACATTGACCACGATGGTCTTGTCATTCGCATCGCTGACCACGACACCTTGAAGAATGCGTTTGGGCATTTCTCTATTCCTCTACCCGGCTGCCTATTCGGCGGCTTTGGTTTTGCTGACGGTCTTGATGCGGGCGATGGTGCGCCGCACTTCGCGAATCCGCGCCGTGTTTTCGATTTGGCCGGTCGCCTGCTGAAAACGCAGATTGAACTGCTCTTTTTTCAGCTTCACCAGCTCGTCATCGAGCTGATCTGCGGACAAATCGCGGACTTTATCAATTTTCATCTGTCTGGTCCTCTTGCCTATTCGCCGTGGCGCTGCACGAAACGGGTACGGATCGGCAGCTTCATGGCCGCAAGGCGCATGGCTTCACGGGCAACCTCGACCGGCACGCCGTCCATCTCGAACATGATGCGGCCCGGCTTGACCTTGGCGGCCCAGAATTCGGGCGTGCCCTTGCCCTTACCCATGCGCACTTCGGTCGGCTTCTTGGAGACCGGCACATCGGGGAAGATGCGAATCCACACGCGCCCGGCACGTTTCATATGGCGGGTCATGGCACGCCGCGCCGCCTCGATCTGCCGCGCGGTCACCCGGGACGGCTCCTGGGCCTTCAGACCATAAGCGCCGAAATTCAGGCTCGTGCCGCCCTTGGCGACGCCCTTGATGCGGCCCTTATGCATCTTCCGGAATTTTGTACGTTTCGGTTGCAGCATGGCTTACACCCTCAATCCTTGTTTCTGCCGGTCTAGCGGCGCCGCTGATGCGGGCGCCCGCCTTCCTGGTTTTCCAGCATTTTGCGTTCCTGGGCCATGGGATCATGCTCCATGATGTCGCCCTTATAGATCCACACCTTGATGCCGCAAGTGCCATAGGCGGTATGCGCGGTGGCGGTGCCATAATCGATATCGGCGCGCAGGGTATGCAGCGGCACACGGCCTTCGCGATACCATTCCATGCGCGCGATCTCAGCGCCGCCCAGACGGCCGCCGGCATTGATGCGGATGCCCTGGGCGCCCATGCGGATCGCCGACTGCATGGCCCGCTTCATGGCCCGCCGGAAGGCGATGCGCCGCTCAAGCTGCTGAGCAATGTTCTCGGCCACCAGGGTGGCGTCGGTCTCGGGCTTGCGCACCTCGACGATATTGAGATGCACTTCAGAGCCGGTCATATTGCTGATCTGACGGCGCAGAACCTCGATATCGGCGCCCTTCTTGCCGATCACCACGCCCGGACGGGCGGTGTGAATGCTGACCCGGCACTTCTTATGCGGGCGCTCGATGACGATTTTGGACACGCTGGCCTGCTTGAGCTTGCTCATCAGCATTTCGCGGATGGCCATGTCCTCATGCAGCAGCTTGCCATATTCGCCCGTCGGGGCGTACCAGCGCGAATCCCAGGTTCGGTTGATTCCGAGCCGAAGGCCGATCGGGTTTACTTTCTGGCCCATCAGGCTGTCTCCTCAACTTCTTTAACGACAATGGTCAACTGGCTGAACGGTTTCAAAATTTTACCGGTTCGGCCCCGGGCCCTGGCTTTCCAGCGCTTCATCACGAACTGCTTGCCGACAAAAGCTTCCGACACAATCAGCGAATCCACATCCAGATCATGGTTGTTTTCCGCATTGGCGATCGCCGATTCCAGCGCCTTTTTGACCGGCACCGCGATCCGCTTGCGCGAAAACTGCAGCTCGGCCAGCGCTTTGTCCACGGCCTTGCCGCGAATGGTCTGCGCCACCAGATTCAGCTTCTGCGGGCTGGTACGAAGGCCACGGGCCACCACCTGGGCCTCGTTATCGCCAAGCCGCCGCTTGTTTTTCGGCTTGCCCATGGCTACTTCCTCTTCGCTTTCTTGTCCGCCGTATGGCCGTAATAGGTACGGGTCGGCGAGAATTCTCCGAATTTATGGCCCACCATATCCTCCGTCACCAGGACGGGAATATGCTTACGGCCATTATGCACCCCGAACGTCAGACCGACGAACTGAGGCAGAATGGTTGAGCGGCGGCTCCAGATCTTAATGACCTGGTTGCGGCCTGACTCGCGGGCCTTCTCCGCCTTCTTCAGGAGATAACCGTCGACAAACGGCCCTTTCCAGACTGAACGTGCCACGTTCTAACTCCTTATCTTCTTCCCTTCTTGCGCAGATGACGCGAGCGCAAGATATATTTATCGGTTTCTTTGTTCGACCGGGTACGTTTGCCCTTGGTGGGCTTGCCCCACGGGGTCACCGGATGACGACCGCCAGAGGTGCGGCCTTCGCCGCCGCCATGAGGATGATCCACCGGGTTCATGGCCACGCCGCGAACCGACGGGCGGATGCCGCGCCAGCGATTACGGCCGGCCTTACCGATCTTGATGTTCGAATTGTCCGCATTGGACACCGCCCCGATCGTCGCCATGCATTCGGCCCGCACCATGCGCTGTTCGCCTGAATTCAGACGCAGCAGAGCATAACCGGCGTCGCGGCCGACCAGTTGCACATAGGTCCCGGCGGCGCGGGCGATCTGACCGCCCTTGCCCGGCTTCATCTCCACATTGTGGATGATGGTGCCGATCGGGATCGCCGACAGCGGCATGGCATTGCCCGGCTTGATATCGGCGGTCTTGCCCGACACCACCTGGTCGCCGGCGCTGAGGCGCTGCGGAGCCAGAATATAGGACAGCTCGCCATCATCATATTTGATCAGGGCGATATAGGCCGTGCGGTTGGGGTCGTATTCCAGACGCTCCACCGTGGCCGGGACGTCGAATTTACGCCGCTTGAAGTCCACAATGCGATAGGTCCGCTTGTGGCCGCCGCCGCGGCGCCGTGCCGTGACCCGGCCGTGATTATTGCGTCCGCCCTTGGAAATCAGCCCTTCGGTCAAAGACTTGACGGGCTTGCCTTTCCACAGATGACTCCGGTCGACAAGGACTAGGCTCCTCTGACCGGGCGAAGTGGGGTTATATGTTTTCAACGCCATGAAATTGTCCTCAGGCCGTTCAAGGCCCTAGCTCCTATAATCCTGTCGTCACGTCGATCGCCTCACCCTCCATGAGGGTCACGACCGCTTTTTTGACATCGCTCTGCTGGCCGATACGGCCGCGGAAACGCTTGACTTTACCTTTGCGATTCAATGTGTTGACAGCCTTGACCTTCACATCGAACAGACGCTCAACCGCCTCTTTGATCTGCGGCTTGGTGGCCTTTTTCGCCACATTGAACACCACCTTGTTGAATTCGGAAGACTCGGTGGATTTTTCCGTGATCGAAGGGCTGATAATGATGTCGTAGAGATCTACCTGTTTCATTTGAACCGGGCCTCCAACTGCTCGATGGCCGCCTTGGTCAGCACCAGGGACTGCCGCCGCAGAATGTCATACACATTGATCCCCTGCACCGGCAGGACATCGATATCTTTAAGATTGCCGGCCGCGACCCCGAAATTGGCATTGACCTCGGCGCCGTCAATGACCAGCGCATTGGAAAGGCCCAATTTTTCGAAAGCCGTTTTCAGATCCTTGGTCTTGGCGCTCTTCATCTCCGTGCTGTCCAGCACCACGAGGCTGCCGTCCTTGCACTTGGCCGACAAAGCATGTTTCAGCGCCAGCGCCCTCACCTTTTTCGGCAGCTTGATGGCGTGGTCGCGCGGCTGCGGACCGAAAGCCTTGCCGCCGCCCCGGAACTGGGCCACCTTCTTGTCGCCGTGACGGGCGCCGCCCGAACCTTTCTGCCGGTACATCTTCTTGCGCGTACCGGAGATCATGGCGCGGTTGTTCACCGACTGGGTGCCGGCGCGCCGCTTGGCGAGCTGATAGGTCACCATGCGCTGGATCAGATCGGTGCGCGGCTCGAGCCCGAACAGCGCATCGGACAGCTCGATCGACCCGGCGCTCTTCGCGGCTAGCGTGGTTACGTCGGTCTTCATTCTTCTGTCTCCTTCACCGCCTCGGCCTCGGGCGTATCCGCCTCAGGCGCTTTGGCCGCTTCCGGCACTGAGGGCGCAACGAAGCTGCCGGGCTTGGGCGCATCATCGGGAAGTGCGCGTTTGACCGCGTCCTTGATCTGCACCCAGCCCCCCTTGGAACCGGGAACCGCGCCCTTGATCATGATCAGGCCGCGCTCGGGATCGGTCTTCACCACCTCGAGATTCTGGGTGGTCACCCGGGTCGCGCCCATGTGACCGGCCATTTTCTTGCCCTTGAACACCTTGCCAGGGTCCTGACACTGACCGGTGGAACCGTGCGAGCGATGCGAAATCGACACACCGTGCGAAGCCCTGAGGCCGCCGAAATTGTGCCGTTTCATACCGCCGGCAAAGCCCTTGCCGATGCTAGTGCCCGAAGCGTCCACATATTGCCCCGGCACGAAATGATCGGCGCGGATTTCCGAACCCACTTCGATCATATTGCCGTCGCTGACCCGGAACTCGGCCAGCTTGCGCTGGGGTTCCACTTTCGCTACTGCGAAATGTCCGCGCATGGCCCGCGAAACGTTCTTGACCTTGGCCTTTCCGGCGCCGACCTGCAGCGCAGAATAACCGTTCTTTTCTTCAGTCAGATGAGCCAGAACCCGGCAGTTTTCGAGTTTCAGGACCGTAACCGGGACATGCTCTCCGCTGTCCAGGAATATACGGGTCATCCCCACCTTCTGTGCAATCACGCCTGAGCGCATGATTTCAACCTCTACAGTTTGATCTCAACATCTACACCGGCAGCCAGGTCGAGCTTCATCAGCGCGTCCACTGTCTGCGGCGTGGGATCGACAATATCGAGCATTCTCTTATGCGTGCGCATTTCGAACTGCTCGCGGCTTTTCTTGTCAATATGGGGCGAACGCAGAACCGTGAACTTCTCGATCCGTGTCGGCAGCGGCACGGGACCCCGTACCTGCGCGCCTGTGCGTTTGGCCGTATTCACAATTTCCTTCGCGGACGTATCGAGCAGACGATGATCGAACGCCCGGAGCCGGATGCGAATATTCTGGTTTTGCATGTCAGTTCCTCATGTTCAGGGCGGCTTGAAAACAAACCGCCCTGCAACAAACTACTCGATGATTTTCGATACCACGCCGGCGCCGACAGTGCGGCCGCCCTCGCGGATCGCGAAACGAAGCTGCTCTTCCA